>NZ_MKRU01000001.1:0-4589 GCF_001897985.1 Microbacterium sp. 69-7
AGAGACCACCAGCATCGAGGAAGGCCCGCCTCATGCGGCGGAGCGACCCAGTGTGGGGAATTTCGATGAGCAGAACTGAGGAATTTCAGTGAGCGCCGTCACCGGCTGCTGTTGCGCGAAGGACAGGTCCTCGTTTCGGCAGAGGGGATTCCTAATGCCCACGTTCTCAGAGCCGTTGATGAAGGACATTGGACGCGTCTCAGTATCCGGCCATTGGGTTCCAATGTTCCTTCACACAACGTCCGAGTGCCCCGTCTGCCCGGCGCCGGGGCCCGCGACGGCGACAGGCTTCGGGTGGAGCTACGTGGGACGGGATACGTCCCACCCCAGACGTAGTTGTTGTTCGAGCAGTGGAGAACTGCTCCTTAGTGAGGCAGCGGTGCGCTGATCCCTGATCCGCGGAGCGCGCCGCCCATCCTGACCGCTTTAGCTATGGTCAAGTTCGGGATGTAACAGCGGGCGATTGCGACGGCCGCCGCCGGTAGAACAGCATTGTCGGGGTAGACGAGCCATAAGGAGACGAACTCGGGCTGGAACTTCCGCTTGAAACTATGCAGTGATCGAAACCCATAACCGGGTTCGATCATTTCACCCAAACTGGCGAGCAGGCGAGCCAGCGGGACCGCTGCGTCCGTCTTATCAACGACAGTCGCAAGGGGGCTGCCCGAAAGACTGAGCCTCGACAAGTTCTCGTTCCTCAAGGCGTCGATCGCCGCGCCGATGGTGAACTCCATCACACCATTCATGGCGTCGGGTCTACGCCGCATCAGATCCAGCGTGTACCCGTCGATGGCACCGCCTAGCGCGTAGGTGGGCAGCCAGCTTGTGATGGCGTGGATCCGACCATTCTCATCGGTGGCAATCATCAAGCGCACAGCGGGATCGACCAGTTGGTCGACCCCGCCGAGGGTGAACTCCATCTCCGGCAAACCTTGTTCGGCAACCCAGACCTCCGAGATCTCTCGAATTTGGGTGTGCTCGGCAAAACTTAGTCGATCCCAGCTCGTCCATCGGGCTGAGAGGTTTTCGCGGCGCGCCCGATTGGTCGCCGTACGCACGTCCTGCCGTTTCTTGCCGGCACTCGTCCAGGTTAACGGGTTCAAGATGGCTTCCTCCGCTACGGGGAGGCGCTGCCACCCGAGCTCCGCGAGGGAGACGGAGGCACATTCGTTGACGCTGTAGAAAACCGGCGTCCATCCGTTGCCGCCGCAGAACTCGACGAACTCTCGCGCAACTTCCGTCCGCGCTGAATCGGGGCCGATTGCTGCCCCCAGGGTGACGGCGACCGCCCCATGCACCCGGTACGCAAATGCGGCGTCCAGAGTAGAAGAAAACCAGTAGGAGTTGCCCGACCACGTCGCCATATAGGAGAGGTTGTCTCCACCCCCACGCCGCACAAGCGCCCTGATGCGTGCACGATCGGCTGCTCCCGCGACGGCGCCGGGCGAGAGTACGAGGCGGGCGGTGGCAATGACGACGGTCATCCAGAACACGACCGAAGGTAGATACCACGCTGCTTGCGCTGCGTCGGTGTAGGGGACGAATATGAGGGCATCAGAGGGGAACAGTGTCGGGGGAATCAGTCGCAGCGGCGCCTCGGTAATGATCGTGGCGATGGGCGGCGACGGGAGATACCCCTCTCGCGCAACTATCGTTCCCGCGCAGCACAGGGCTACCCCGACCCCGGCGCCGCCGGCCAAGGCGACCGCGAAGGTTCTTCGAGCAGGAGCGGTCGAGGAGGCACGGGCGTCTCTGCGGAAGGTGAGTAGGGCGATCAGTACGATCAGCGGAACAGCAGCACCGACAACTAAACCAACGAGTGTCTGCCAGACGTATTCCTGCGTTTCTGTGTCTCGTGCCTGGGCGAGGAGGGCAAGCGTGTCAGGCTGAATGGCTGCGAGCAGCCAGATCATGCCGCCGAACAGGGCAGCATTGAGTATGACCAGGATCCAGAGAGCATCGCGTCGGCCCCGGAGAAGACCGACGGCGGCGAGGATCGCCACGATAATGGGAAGGAGTGCGATGGCTCCCGCGGCCGGCTGAAGGTCTGTGGACGAACTGTATGCAGCTGGGCAGGGAGCAGCCATCGAGCCGAAGGCACAGACCTGACCGTCGACCACCGATATGGGGTCTGAGGACAAGAACCCGTAGATGGACAAGAGCCCAGCTCCGCTGCCGCCGAACGTCGCCACGGCAGGACCGATCGAAGTTACGAGGACCAGGGCAGCCAGGAGAACACGCTTTTCGTGGTGAGAGCTGCGGACAACCCTCACCGGTCGACGCTTACCACCGAACGCGTAGCCCAGACCGAGGCCGATCGGAACAGCGACGAGCGAGAAGAGATCGTTCGAGCTGCCGGCATAGAGATAGAGGGTCACGGCGACCACTGTCGTGAGTAGGCGCACCCGCCGGCGCCACAAGGCGCTCACAAATGAGCTCGCCGCCATGGCGGTGCATACCAGCGGTGCGAGAGGAGACAATGTGTCTAACGTCGCCGCATTCAGGGGAACCAACTCGAGGTACTGCTCCTCGAGGAACCCAATCCCGAATCCAGCAACTGCTGACAACACCCCGCCGAGGAGGTAGACAACGAGACTCCTCACACTGCCCATCCTCTTCTCGCAAAGTCCCATGACCAGCAGTAGAAGGGGGATCAAGAGGGTCAGGGCGAGCGGGTCGGATATGGAGAAGAGCGACGACAGCGAACTCCACCAGCGATCGAGGTCTAACCCGGCGGGACCCGACACGGCCTGCGGCTCGAGTCTCATCTCCGAGTTCATCGCCCCGCCAACAGTGAAGGCGCTCACGAGGACGGCGAGAAAGACCGTTGTGGGATGCCGGCTCATCCAGTTCCGGCTCCAGGACAGAAACCGCCGTAGCTTCAGCACAGCCCCCCGCCCGACTGTCGACGACTGAACATGCTGCTGCCTGTGGCGAGCAAACCGGTTCGTACATCAACGCAGGAACGGTGTATCACCTCGCAAGCGTATGGCTTTGTCGCTAAGACGGTCCTGAGGGTAGGCAACGTGGGGGCGGTCATCCACCACCCCAGACCTCGCAGGCCGTGTGTTTCTTCGAGGATTCTTTGAGGCGATCGGGCACGATCCTGTCATGGCACAAAACTCCGAGCATGCGATAAACACGGCGACTAGGAGGTGGCCAGGGCTGCCCTGGGAGTTCTCACTGACCGTCGCGGTATGCCTCGCTGGCATGATTGGTGTTCTTCTGTGGGGACTGGTGGTTTCGCGAGACAAGAACGAGCTCGGGTTCGACATCTGGCTGAACGGAGCACAGGCACCCTTTATGGACGCATGGGGCGAGTTCGCCGCGTTCGCCGTGGGAGCGCCGATGGCGATCGCCATCGGAGTCGCGTTCGCAGGACTTGCCGGATGGCGTTACCGGAGTCTGGCGGTGGGCCTCGGCGCGGGACTCGCGGTTGCTCTGAGTTGGTTGTCGAGCGCCCTCATCAAAGCCCTTGTTGCTCGGCCCCGTCCCGACTGGAGCGCGATCACCCACCATGTGGGACCGATTGAAGTGGATGCCAGTTTTCCCAGTGGGCATGTGACCTTCATCTCCGCACTGTCTACCGTGGTGGTTTTGCTGCTCTGGACCAGCCGCTATCGATGGGGGGCGGTTGCGCTTGGCGGCACGGCGACCCTCATCATCGCGATCGGCCGTGTGTATGTAGGGGCGCACTACCCGAGCGACGTGATAGCCGCGGTTGTGTACGGGTTCTTCGCAGCGACCCTCGCGTACGCCGTTATCGGACGGTTGTTGAGCGTGGGAGACATTCAACAGAGAATTGACCGGCTCTTTCCCGCACCATTTCGATCAGAGAGAAGTGCCAGCTGATGGTCGCTACAGCGATTCCGCTTCTGGACGCATCCGGCTGGTTGCATGCGTTCGGGCCTTGGGTCTTGGTGGGCATCGCCGTGGTGGTGTTCATCGAGTCAGGCGTGCTCTTCCCCTTCCTGCCGGGCGATTCTCTCCTGATCACGGCCGCGATCCTGGCTCCCCAGTTAGGTATCAGTGCGTGGCAGGTAGTCATCGTTGCTGCGGTAGCTGCCGTCGCGGGGGACCAGGTCGGGTACTGGTTGGGCAGGAGATTTGGCAGGCGCTTGTTCCGGCCGGGTGCTCGAGTGCTCACCATCGAGCGTCTCGAAAGCGCGCACGCGTTCTTCGTGAGGTATGGAGGCCCGTCTCTCGTACTGGGCCGTTTTGTCCCGTTCGTCCGGACGTACGTTCCCCTTGCCGCTGGAATCGCCGACATGCGCTACCGGAGGTTCTTCTTCTGGAATGTGCTAGGGGGAATCGGATGGGTCGTGAGCATGGTCTTGTTGGGTGTTCTTCTGGGGGGGATACCGTTCATCGCGAACAACATCGATGTTCTGATGGTCACGATCGTCCTCATCTCTGTTCTACCCATCGTTGTAAGTGCGCTACGCCGCCGCCGTGCCGCACGCAGAGCATCCGAATCCATGGCGGTTCCCCCATCGGGGGACCCCCAAGGGAGCTAGGGCGTGTTGATCAAGAGGTTCCGCTCCTCGGTGGGTGAGTCTTGAACGGTGACGCGACAGGAGATCTCTGAC
>NZ_MKRU01000002.1:0-30641 GCF_001897985.1 Microbacterium sp. 69-7
CTCGCGGCGGCTGGCCACCCCGCACCTTCTTGATCAACACGCCCTAGGGCGTCGGAGAACTCCAGCCGCAGCGTCAGAGCACCGATGCGGTCGCCGTGAACGGTCGCACGTCGGGCGGCGAACGCCTGCGCGAGAAGCTCCGCCTGCATATGCAGATGCTCGCGACCAAGTCCCGGCGGAAGAGCTACCCCGACGACGCACGTCCAGCCGTCCCAAACGGGCGCGCTGATCGCAGGAACCACCATGCCGCGTGTGCCGTAGCCGGGCACGCCGAGGCCGATGCGCATCGCGATTTCAGGCCAGCTCGCGACGATGCTGCGCGCTACACCGCGCTTCCACTTGTCGTCTGACCCGCGCGGCATCCGAAGAGCCGTGATTGTAAACCACAGGCCAAGGAGACCAATAAGGGCCAGGAATCCGACTGTAAAGGCGACTTGCACGGCCGGCACCGGCGGAAGCCACGAAACGAAGACGACGACCGCCGCGACCCACCACCAGCGGCGCAGGAGGACACCGATCTCGTCACCCCAACTCCGCAGCCCCCGCGGCACCGTGGTTCGCATTACTCAGAACCCCGCGGCTTGGGCGCCGGCTTCATCTCTCGAGCGCGAAGCGAATAGGCCACGCGAGGCCGGCCCTGGCCCTCCTTCACATAGGGCGTCACGGTGAGCCCCTCGAACACTGCCGGACGGAACGGCAACCCGTTCATCTCAGGCGGAAGCTGAGGCTCGGAGATGCTCGCGATCTTGACGGTGACCTCGCCCTGCCCCTTCTTGGCATCGGGGTCGGCGTCGATGACGCGCACCTGCCACAGCGGGTGGCCGGAGTTCTTGTCGAGGTCTTGCCCCTGCCGCTGGCCGTCATCCGACCACTTGACGATGGGCTCGACCTCACCGACAACGAACGCCCCACGCGGGAAGAACGCATCGAAGTTGACCGGGATTGCTGACTGGATTGCCATTCGATTCTCCTATCTAGTTATCTAGACAAGTTGCCGCGTACGACCAGCTCGCTAGATGTGAACGCTACTAGCGTCTCACTTGTCTAGATAGGCTGTCAACCCTAGATGGTCTCAGCTGTGGTCACAGGCCATGAGCCGGAACGGCTGCCGATGCTCGCAACCACTGGCCGGTCTGACCCGTCCAAGCCGATTCGCGTCACGAGCAGCCCGGAAGAGTCGCCATGCCGGTTGGCTCGTACGGAGACGACCCACTGGCGCGCGGTCGACACGGCTTCGGCGGCGCGAACGTGGGCGCCTTCAATATCTCCTGCGACGAACACTCGCGCCTCGTCGCTGCGCCCTGGCGCCGGCTCGAGTCGGACTGAGATAGCGATCAATGAACCGTCTGACAGATCGAGCGCCGAGCGCGCCCAAGCATCATCCGCTTCCTCGGCCTGACCTCGCCCCGCAGCCAAGACACCATGCACTCGCTCGCGCCACTCGCCCTCGTTCGATGAGGTTGACTCCCCCATCTGGATTCGCTTAGGAGCGACTTCACGATCGACGAACACGCCCCTCCCTTGCTCCGATCGAACGACACCCTCGGTCTTCAGCACGCGGAGCGCCTCGCGCGCGGTCATGCGCGCGACATCGAACTTCGCCACCAGCTCCGTTTCTGACGGGAGCTTGGTGCCCGGCTGTAAGCGGTGATCAACGATCACCCTCCGCAGCTCGTTGGCGATCTGCCGATACGCCGGCACGAGCGCACCCTTGAGCCCATTCAGCTCGCCAACCGGAAACTCACTCATCTAGACAGGATATCGCCCCGCCCACTCGGAGCTGTGAGAACTTTCCTTACTCATTCAAGGCCGGCCTCCGGCCGGCAAGGAGAGCAGGAAGCGCTGCGGTGCGTCCGGTCCTCGCTACGCTGCGGTCCGGGCGCTCCTCACGCTTCCTGCTCTCCTGCACCGCCATCGTTGTTGCGCGGCAAGGGTGGCGAGAGATGAGACAGGTCCAGCTCGTCAGACCGACGGTACTGCGCCATCGTGAATTCGGTCTCGTCGACGATCGAGACAGCTACCGCCTTGATCGCATTACGCACGGCTGGCAGCTGCGACAAAGGCCCGGTCGGAACCACAATGGCTCCGAGAAGTTCTGCGAGTTGCCACCATAGCGCGTTGCGCTGTTCACCCGTCGGCCGAGGCGCTTTATCCGGAAACAGTCGCTCGGCCACGCCTGCGATCGTACTTGCGGACAGGTCGTCAGCCTCAGCCGGGTTCCACTCCGCTGGCTCATCCGACAGCAAAGGCAGCTCTCCAGGCTCCAGGACGATGTATAGCTCTACCGACGCACCGTCCCTGGTCCAGTCATCAGCCGCGACTCGTATCTCGGCGATCATCTCAATCGCACGACCGAGCGGGCTGTTCGGCTTCCCAGCCTTACTGAGAACCAGGTCACTGAGCCCGCCAAACCAAGGGACGATGTTGTCCGGCAAGGCGAGCCGCGAGAACCTGCGGCCGACCCTCTGCGCAAAGCGCCGCTGGGCTGACCAATGCTCGTCTGCGATGGATCGCTCGACTGACAGCTCCACCGCAGCTGACTTCGATATCGACGACACCATCTCTAAATCGGCGAACAGACCATCAACCTTCTCGTCGACAGCCACCCACCGCGGCCGCTTGCCACGGAGTGCATCCTTCGCCGCAGCCGAATTCAACCGGACGGCCTTGGCTACCACGATGTTCGGCCTGTCCTTTGGACGCACGAGGTCGCAGGTCTGCGAAATGATGATCACGTCATCCGGGCACTCGACAAGCTCTGAGCCCACGTAGATCTGCCGCAACCCGAGGACGTCACCCTGACGCAACTCGCGGCAAAACGCGTCGAGACGCTCATCATCGTCCACGCTCAGCTCGGGTCCAGTGCCGCTTCCAGTGCAATCACACGCGGCTGAGCCTCAGCAAACGCGCTCAGCGCGAGCTTCCGGAATGCTTCCAAGGGACTCTCACCCGAGCTATCAGCGCTCACCAGACGCCCCCTAACTTCGCTCGGATCCGTTGAGTCAACAGCAGTGAGCAGTCGATCGAATTCGACGAGAAGCGCGGAGTTAGAGGCACTGAGGTTTCCACCCGACGCCCAGTGGTGAGCTGCGCGACGCGACACATTGAACGCTTTCGCAAACTGATCCCAGGTCAGTCCTGACCTTTCGCGCACACGCCTCACTGTTTCAGCAGTGGATTCCACGACCCTCGGCGTCGTCGTCGCCGGCGTTCGCTGGACGATCGACGTCGCGTTCGCCACTGAAGGCACTGCAGCGGGCGCGCCCAGAAGCACCGAGGTCGCCGTCGCCGCCCCGACAACGAAGAACAAAACGGGAGAGTGCTTCGGGAGGTCTGAATGGCGGGAATAGTCGCCGCTAGTCACACTCAGAACACGCGGCGGGGAGTCAAGAGTAGCCAGCACGACCTATCCCCCAAATCTGTCTATGAACGATTCTTTCACCGACCAACGGAAGAATCCGTAGGCCAGAGTGGTGAGTTCCTCTAGCCGTCCCAACAGTTGCTCGGGCTCGAAAGCACTTCGACTCTCGTCAAACGCGTCGATGTCCAAGACCCAGCTCGGATTGGAAACCGCAACGAGGCTGGCATCGTGGGTCGCGTTTGGCGGCATGAATCCCCACTTCGCCAGCAAGTTTCCGCGGTCGGAGCGAAATAGCGACTCGGTGAACGAGTGAACGAGTTCAACGTTTGACGGAGCCGGCACTGCACCTGCCCCGAGGACCGTGGCATGCACCAACTCTCCGAGGTCCGCGTACTCGAGTGGATCTTCGATTCGATTAACATATCGCCAGCCAACCCGCTGCGCTGCCGGAAGGCTTGTCAACTCAAAGACCACGCTCAGGACTCGGGCGAAGCGTTGCGTCATGTCCTCTCGCGAGGTGTACGCCCCGCGGTTCTCGAGCGTGACAAAAGTCGGCGCGAAGTAGACGGACCAGGTGTCGTCTACTGAGACCCACTGCCGCACGGCGGGAACCGCCTGGGGTCGAACCTGACCAGTTTGAGCATCGAGCTCGAACGAGATCCCTTGGATCACTGGGCTCAAGGGATACTCGTCGGATAGCCTGGTGCCGATTTCGTCAGCGACCGCCGAGAACCGCGTCGACAGTAGCGTGTGCTCGGGCCATTGAACCTGACACAGCACTCGCACGAGGGGTGCTCGCTCGAGATGAACCTCTGGGTGCTTCCGGGCGAAAGGGCCATCAGACTCACTCATCACACTTCACACTATACTTCACACGAGGCGTTTCGGCTGGATTTGCTCACGACCGTCGTCGTCGTAGTCGTCCAGGTCAGCCGGACGGCGATTAGTTATGTGACGGGCCGGTCCCGGGCCGGGAGCCCGGCTGAGACCACCCACGATCAGCCATCACCAACGAGCACGACTTCCGCGGAATCACGCGGCAAACGAGCACTCGTGAGCACCCACCGACTCCGCGAACACAACTGAAAATCGTGAGGTCACGGGATCGACGCCCGTCGGAGCCACACGGACCGTCGTTACAACGGTCCCAGAAACCCTCGCCTAGCTTCTACATGGCGGGGGTTTTGCTTTGCCCTGTTCAAGGGCGGTTTTCGCCTCCCGTCGCGGGAGGAACGGAGCAAGACGAAACGCGCCTCCTCTCTCCGGTCGTTGAACGAGCGGAGAGAGACGAAACGGGCTCTTCGGAGACGTTGTGCCGGTTTTGTGCCGGTTACGGCGCCTTTCGACGCGGCGAACACGACAACATCGGCACCTTCCAATCTGCCTCGAGCTGCGAAGATGCCCCGCGCGGCGGACGAGATCGCCCCAGTACCCGAGTAGGCTCCCGATGACGTCGTCACGCGAAGCGCCCGCAGGGTCGGGAGCCTACTCGGGTACTGGCAAGACGAAACCCCGGCGATGTGGCTGAGCCAGTGATCGTTCCGGGGTCTTCGTGTACAAGCATACGATCAGGATCCTGAATGTCAACCGAACGAGCCGCCCTGAGCGCTGAGGACTATGAATCGCTCCTCCCGCTTGTGACTGCCGAGCGGCTGGGCTCGTACTCCCGAGCAACAGATGGCGGCACCGCAGCCGCCTTCGCTCTCTACGAGTGGAACATGCGCGCAGCTGCGAGCGTGATGGAGCTCACCTCGATGGTCGAAGTGATCGCCCGTAACGCCCTCGACACGCAGTTGCGCAGCTGGGCGACCCGCAAGCACGGCCACCCGTCTTGGCTTGATGTCGTGCCGGTCGATCAGCAAGGACGCAAGGACATTCAGCATGCCCGAGATCGAGCGACCCACCGGGGACGCCGGCCGGAAGTTCATGGGCGCGTCATCGCCGAGCTTTCGCTGGGGTTCTGGCGGTACCTGGTCGAATCGCGCTATCTGACCTCGCTTTGGGTGCCTTCGACGCACGCCGCGTTCGCTCACGGACATCCCGACCTCCGCACCAGGCAACGCGACGTCGCGTTCCGGATGCAGCAGCTCAACTTCGTCAGGAACCGCGCCGCCCATCATGAGCCCATCCATCAGCGTGATCTCCGACGCGATTTGGGACTCGCCCTCGACCTCGCGCAATGGATCTCGCCTACGGCGGGCGAATGGGTCGAGAACACGACGTCACTCCCCGCTGTTCTCGCCGAGCGCCCGAGTTTCTCATAGTCTTCGCATCCAGTACAGCTTTTGTCCTCGATTCAGGGTACAAATGCCGTATGGCCAGTTCGACCATTGCAAAGCTCGGCGCGATCGCCGCTGAGCGCTGGGGGATGGTCACGACAGCGCAGGCGGCCGAAGTCGGGGTCTCTCGCAAGACCCTCTCGAATCTCGCGGCCTCTGGTGCCCTCGAGCGTGTCGCGCAAGGCGTCTACCGGATGGCCGGAGCACCGACGGGCATGCTTGAGGTCGACACCATCAGGATCCACTGGCTCGCTCTCGGCGGCACGGCATCCGTGATCGCATCGGGAAAGTCGGCAGCGGCGCTGCACGAGATCGGGGACTGGCTCCCTGGAGCATCCGAGTTCGTCGCCGCCACTCGACGGACCACGAGGATCGACGGGGTTCGAATCCGTGTCCGATCACTGGCAGCCGAAGACATCGTGTTCGTCGACGGTATGCCGTCCATGAGCGTCGAGCGGACGATCGCGGACCTCATCGAATCGCGGGAATACCTATCACTCGTGTCCGATGCCGTCGCGCAGGCGATTCAACGAGGGATTCTGCTGCGTCCGAATCGCCTGAAGGAGATGCTCGAACCGCTTGCCCGCCGATACCGAGAGCCGTCGGGGGCCGCGCTCATGGATGGACTCAGTGAAGCGGTGCCAAGCTAGGCCGCGCTTCGGAGGCCAGGCGGGTTCACTCGAACCGCGACGACGTAAGTGGAGTCCCGCCTAGTGGTGTAGCGCGCGGTGACCAAGCTCGTCGTTCACGACGTGAGCGCGGTCACCGTGTGATCCTTCGAGGAAACTCTCACATCCCACTCGAACGGAATCATCACGATGACCGCTCCTCATATTGTCGACCTGCGAGCGTGCTCGCCGAAGCCCTGTCCGATGCGTCGCCGGATCTGATGCGCAGCCTGCTGCAGACCATGATCAACGCGCTGCTGTCCGCCGACGTGGACGCCGTCGTCGGCGCCGAATGGGGCAAGCCCAGCGCTGACCGTGTCGCGCAACGCAACGGGTACCGGCACCGCGACCTCGACACCCGCGTCGGGACCATCGACGTCGCCATCCCGAAGCTGCGGCAGGGGACGTACTTCCCGGACTGGTTGCTGGAGCGCCGCAAACGCGCCGAGACCGCGCTGATCACCGTCGTCGCGGACTGCTACCTCGCCGGGGTGAGCACCCGCCGGATGGACAAGCTGGTCAAGACCCTCGGGATCCACTCCCTCTCCAAGTCCCAGGTCTCGCGGATGGCGGCTGAGCTCGATGAGCACGTCGACCAGTTCCGGCACCGGCCCTTGACGATGCCGGCCCGTTCACGTTCGTCGCCGCCGACGCGCTGACCATGAAGGTCCGCGAAGGCGGGCGTGTCATCAACGCCGTCGTGCTCGTCGCGACCGGGGTCAACGCCGACGGGCGCCGCGAAGTCCTCGGCCTGCGCGTCGCGACCAGTGAGACGGGAGCGGCCTGGAACAGCTACTTCGCCGACCTCGTCGCCCGCGGACTGGGCGGGGTGCGCCTGGTCACCTCCGACGCCCACACCGGGCTCATCGAGGCGATCGCGGCGAACCTGCCCGGCGCGGTCTGGCAGAGATGCCGCACGCATTACGCGGCGAACCTGATGAGCGTGACACCGAAGGCGATGTGGCCGGCGGTGAAAGCGATGCTCCACTCCGTCTACGACCAACCCGACGCCGACAGCGTTCACGCCCAGTTCGACCGTCTGCTGGACTACGTCGACGACAAGCTCCCCGACGCGTTCGAGCACCTCGGCGCGGTCCTCGCCGAGCAGACCGACGAATGGGCCGAAGGCCGCCGCTACCTCGGCCTCGACATCGTCGCCAAAAGCAGACACACCCTCATCGCCGACACCGACATCGAGGAGGTGACCGACACCACCCTCGAACTCAGCGCCTAACCCCTCAAATCGAAGGACCAAGCGCTACACCACTGCCGGGGACTTGACCAGCGAGCGCAGCGAGTCGAAATACCTCGCGACCGCCTCTCATCGGAGGCACCCCGGGGCCTTTGAGCCGGTCTGGGGCCGGTCGCAGCAAGGAAGTGCGGAGACCCCGGCGGGCCGGCGTTCGACGCCGAGCGGATGACGCAGATCTGGGATGCCTCGCCGCGCGTGGCCGCGCAGCGACGGGCAGCCGTCGTCGACGCACTGGGGTAGGGCAATTCGACTCGGCGCGCGGCGCGGCGCCCAACGACCGAGAAATGCTCGATGAACGGCATCCGTCCACAGGCTGAATACTCGCGGTGGCGCTCGACGCGATTCGCGGGGTAGAGTCGCCCACGACGCACGCGTGACAGCCGGGGGGTTGGTCCGCAGGAGACGGGGGTCTTCGCGTCGTCTTACTGGGGGTGGACG
The DNA here is from genome assembly GCF_001897985.1 of Microbacterium sp. 69-7. Lineage (NCBI taxonomy): Bacteria > Bacillati > Actinomycetota > Actinomycetes > Micrococcales > Microbacteriaceae > Microbacterium > Microbacterium sp. 69-7. Next base: position 7,999 of record NZ_MKRU01000002.1, read on the forward strand.
GATTTCGATTCGTCCGTCGGTTTGCTGGGGGGCAAAATGCCGACTGCATTGCAGCGTTCGTCCGTGCTGGGGATCACACGATGAGCGCGCTTCACGACGCCACGGGCATCGCGACGACCGGGTTCGTTTCCCCGTTCCCGACCATCGCGTCCCGGGCGTCCGCGGCCGCACCACCGTCGCGCGCTCTCGAGCGCCGGCAGTCGTGGGAACGCCGCTACCGCTGGATCCTGCGCACGAGCGACGCCGCCGCGGTCGCCTTCACGTGCGCAGTGGCCTCGGTGGCCTCGATCGGCGCGGTGAGTGGTCCGCTCGCCGTCGCCGATCCTGGCCTCGTCTTCCAGATCGCCGCCGCGACGGCCGTGATCTGGCTCCTGATGCTCTCCGCCTTCGCAACGCGAGACGTCAAGCTCATCGGCTCGGGCGCCGCCGAGTACACCCGCGTGATCCACGCGACCGGGTTCGCGTTCGGTCTTCTCGCGATGATCGATGTGGCCATCGACGTCGACGGCATCCGCGCGCAGCTCTTCGTCGCGCTGCCGCTCGGGATCGGCGTCCTCCTCGTGGAGCGCTGGCTCTGGCGCCGATGGCTCATCCGTCGCCGCATCGCGGGCGCGTACACGACGCGAGCGATCGTCGTCGGAGAGCGTGCCGACGTGGAGTACGTGATCCGTTCGATCGCCGACCCCGGCCTCGGCTACCAGGTCGTGGGCGCGTCGCTGCAGGGAGATGAGCTCGACAGCCTGCGCGTCGGCGACGCCATCTACCCGGCGATGCGCACGCACAGCGTGGCCGAAGCAGCCGCAGCACTCGACGCCGACACGATCATCATCGCCAGCCGCGGAGACGAAGGCGCCGACGAGATCAAGCACCTCGCCTGGCAGCTGGAGAACACGGCCGCAGAACTGGTGATCTCCAGCCGCGTCTCCGATGTCGCCGGGCCGCGCATGTCGCTGCGGCCCGTCGAGGGGCTGCCACTCATCCACGTCGAGATCGCCTCGTTCACCGGCCGCGCCTACCTCGCCAAGCGCGCACTCGACATCGCGGTCGCTTCGATCGCACTCCTTTTCTTCGCGCCGATCGCGGCGGTCATCGCCATCGCGATCAAGCTCGACTCGCCCGGTCCGCTGTTCTTTCCCCAAGCACGGGTCGGGCGTGACGGCCACGAGTTCCGGATGATCAAATTCCGCTCGATGGCCGTGGATGCCGAGGAGCGGCGCGCCGCGCTGCTCGCGGCCAATGAGGGCGCGGGCCCGCTGTTCAAGATGCACGACGACCCTCGGGTCACCCGCGTGGGCCGGATCCTGCGGAAGTACTCGCTCGACGAGGTTCCCCAGTTCTGGAACGTGCTGGTCGGCGACATGAGTGTCGTTGGCCCGCGCCCTCCCCTTCCGAGCGAAGTCGCCACCTACGACGACGACGTCTTCCGTCGCCTGTACATCAAGCCGGGCATCACCGGCCCCTGGCAGGTCGGAGGACGCAGCGACCTCAGCTGGGAGGAGAGCGTGCGGCTCGACCTGCGGTACGTGGAGAACTGGACGGTGATGACGGACATCGTCCTCATGTGGCGGACGGTGCGCGTCATGCTGCGACCGGACGGAGCGTACTGATGACACGCACGGTCCGCATCCTCGGCACGCACGGCGTCCCCGCCGCCTACGGCGGGTTCGAGACTGCCGCACAGCATGTCGCGATGTACCTGCGCGATCGTGGCTGGAACGTCGTGGTCTACTGCCAGCTCGACGGCGACGGCGACATCACCTCGGATCGCTGGAAGGGGATCGAACGGGTGCTCGTTCCGGAACCGCGCGAAGGCTGGAAGGGCACGTCCCACTTCGACCTCGTCTCGATCCGCCACGCCACCGCACACCAGCGCGAGGGTGATGTGTGGTTGACCTTCGGATACAACACCGGCGTCCTCGACGTCATGCCGCGCCTTCGCGGCATCCCCAACGTGATCAACATGGACGGGATGGAGTGGACCCGCCGGCGCTGGGGGCTCGCCAAACAGGCCATCCTCCTGGGCAACGAGCGTCTCGCCGGTCTCGTCGGTGACGTGCTCATCGGCGATCACCCCGTCATCTCCGCGTATCTGCGGCGTCACTTCGGCGCACGGCGCGTGCAGACCATCACGTACGGCGCACCCGAGGTCGTCGACGCGCCCGTCGCGCCGGTCTCCGACCTCGCGCTCGCCCCGGGTGCGTATGGCATCGTCGTCTGCCGGCCGATTCCGGAGAACTCCGTGCTCGAGATCGTGACCGCCTGGTCGGCACGTCGCCGCGGGATGCCGCTCGTCGTGGTCGGTCCGTACACCGACACCGACCCGTACCACCTCGCCGTTCGCGCGGCAGCCTCGGACGAGGTGCGATTCCCGGGGGCGATCTTCGACGCGGATCGGCTCGCCGCGTTGCGCCTGCACGCGGCTGTCTACGTGCACGGGCACACCGTGGGCGGCACGAACCCGTCACTGGTGGAAGCGATGGGCGCGGGCAACGCGGTCATCGCCCACGACAACCGCTACAACAGCTGGGTCGCCGGACCCGACAACGCGTACTTCCGCGACGCCGACGATCTCGCAGTCCTGCTCGACGAGCTCCTGCCGAACGCCGAGCGGCTGCATCGGATGGGCGAGGCCAGTCGAACTCGGTACCGCGAAGAGTTCACCTGGGAGCACATCGGCGCCCAGTACGAGCACGCACTGCTCACGGCGCTCGCGCGCCACGGCCATGTTTCACAACGAACGGAGGTGCTGGTGTGATCGATGTCGCCGTCGTGGGCCTCGGCAAAATGGGGCTCTCTCACCTGTCCATGATCAAGGCGCACCCGGAGGCCAATCTCGTCGGTGTGTGCGACGCCACCGGCTATCTTCTCGACATCCTGTCGAAGTACACCGGGGTGGCGACCTATAAAGACCTCGGCAAGATGCTCGACGAGGCGGCGCCCGAAGCCATCATCGTCGCGACGCCGACGCATCTGCACGCCGGGATGATCCGGGAGGCGTTCCGCCGCGGCATCCACGTGTTCTGCGAGAAGCCGTTGGTCATCGATCCCGCCGAGAGCGTCGAGCTCGCCGCCCTCGCCGAGGAGAAGGGCATCGTCACGCAGGTCGGCTACCACAACCGCTTCGTCGGCGCGTTCCGCGAAGTGCAGCGGCTGCTCGAACTCGGCGCGATCGGCACGGTCGAGACCGCGCTCGCCGAAGCGTACGGGCCGGTGGTGCTGAAGCCGGCCGGACGCACCTGGCGCAGCCAGCGTGCCACCGGCGGGGGCTGCCTCTACGACTATGCGGCGCACCCGCTCAACCTGCTCACGTGGTACCTGGGCGAGCCGGAGTCGGTCAGCGGCAGCCAGCTGACGAGCATCTTCTCGGCGCAGATCGACGATGCCGTCGCGGCGACGCTGCACTACCCGCAGGGCACCGCGCAGATCATCGCGAACTGGTCGGACGAGTCGCAGCGCAAGATGACGACCAAGATCACCCTGTGGGGTGAGCACGGGCGCATCCACGCGGACCGGCAGGAGATTCAGGTGTACCTGCGCGACACCGCGGAGATCCCGGAGGGCTATCGCGCGGGCTGGAACGTCCGCTACACCACCGACCTCACCGAAGCGCCGTGGTTCTACCTACGCGGCGAGGAGTACAGTGCGCAACTCGATGCCTTCGTCTGGCGTGTGCGCTCTCGTGCCGTCCACGGCCAGAACGACTTCGGTTCCGCCGCGGCGACCGACCGCGTCATCGCGATGATCAGCGAAGACGCCACCCGCGTCGACGCGCGACTCGCGGCATCCGGCCACACCGCGACCATCACCCCGCTCGCGCCGCGCCGCGCGAGCCGATTCGGCACGGCACTGCGCGCCCTGCGAGGAGGAGCACGATGACTCTCATCACCCCGTCCACCCGGACGATGGACCGCCTGCTGTTCGGCGACAACCAGTTCTTCGGCGTCAACCACATGTCCGAGGAGAAGGCGCGTGCCCAGCAGATGCGCTTCCAGGACACCGACGCGATCATGTCGGTGCTGGACGCCGCCTACGACGAGGGCGTCCACACGTTCATGTGCACGACGCACGACCGCATCGGTGAGATCGCCGACCGGGTACGCGCGGATCCTGACCGGTACGACCAGATGACGTTCTTCCCCTGCATGCCGTACGCACACAAGTACGCCAATGCGGTCACCGACGACGGGTTCCTCGGCGCGGTGCGACGCTTCCTGCCGGAAGAGGGGCTGCTGGATTCCATCGCGCGGGGCGCGTCGTCGTTCGCGCGCAAGGACATCGAGGGCGTCGCCACGCTGCTGATCGACGCCGAGCTCAAGATGTTCTCGGGCCTGGCGACGCCCGTGATCTGGCTGCAGAACGTGATCGTCGATCTGCTGTCGGGCCTGGGCTTCACCGATGCCTTCCGCATCTTCGCGAACCATGTCCGAAAGCGCTACAACGCCGAGCCGGGCTTCATCACCATGAACCTGCCGCGACTGCTCGACGATCTCGACCGCGCCGGCGTGGAGAACCCGATCGTCTGCTCCAACATCAACAAGCTCGGTTTCCGCATGTCCGGCGGCGTGGGCAGCTACCTCGACGCGATGCAGAAGCGCCCGTTCCGCGCCGTCGCGATGTCGGTCTTCGCCAGTGGTGCGATCTCGCCGCGCGAAGCGATCGAATGGGTCACCGCGCTACCCAACCTCGAATCGATCGTGTTCGGCGCGTCGAGCCGAGCCAACATCGCCTCGACGGTGAGTCTCGTCGACGAGTACTGGCCGGAGCACTGAGATGGTCTCCGCCGCACGCTGTCGTACTGTCCTGATCGCCAACCCCTCCGCCGACCTCTACGGATCGGACCGGATGATGCTCGAGGGTGTCCGCGGACTCGTCGAACTGGGCTGGCACGTGGTCGTGACAAGCTCGGACGACGGTCCTCTCATCCCGCTGCTGCGCGCGGCGGGCGCAGAAGTCGTGTTCCTCGAGGCGCCCGTGATCCGGAAGAGTGCTCTGCGGCCCGGGGGACTCGTACGACTCGTCCGCGAGATCGCCGTGCAGACGCCGCGCATGCGTCGCCTGGTCGCCGATCTCGAAGCCGACGTCGTGATGGTGAACACCGTGACGATCCCGTTCTGGCTGCGCGCCGCGCGCCGGGCGGGGGCCGCCAGCGTCGTGCACGTGCACGAAGCCGAATCCACGCTGTCGGCGCCCGCGCGCGCACTTCTGACCCGACCCTTGCGGTGGGCGAGCGGCGTCGTCTTCAACTCCCAGACCAGTCGTCGCGTGTCGGGGTCTGCATGGCTCGAGCGGCGCGATCGCGCCCGGGTCGTCCTGAACGGTATCGCCGGCCCCGACCGACCGTCGCCGGCCCGTATCCACCTCGATGGACCCCTGCGGGTCGTGTACGTCGGACGTCTGTCGCCGAGAAAGGGAGTGGATCTCGCCATCGATGCGATCGATCGCCTCCGGTCCGCGGGGATCGACGCGGAACTCGACATCGTGGGCGACGTCTTCCGCGGTTACGAGTGGTACGAGCGACAGCTCCGAGAACAGATCTCGCGCCTTGCACTCGAGGACCGTGTTCGCATCGTCGGCTTCCAACGGATGGTGTGGGACATCGTGTCCGCTGCCGACGTGGCGGTCGTTCCCTCCCGCGGGGACGAATCGTTCGGCAACGTCCTGATCGAGGCCCTGCTGTGCGCACGCCCGGTGGTCGCCGCCGATCATTCGGGGCTGCGCGAGGCCTCCGGGGGGCTCGAAGCGGCCGTCCTCGTTCCGACCGACAGCGCCGATGACCTCGCGAGAGGTCTCATCGGAGTGCGAGACGACTGGGCCGCAATGCGCGACCGGGCGTGGCGAGACGCCGAGACGGTGCGACGGCGCCACTCGCCGGACGCCTACCATCGCGCTCTGTCCGACGCACTCGCCGAGCGCATCGGAGATCTCGGCGCGCGAGCGCCCGGTCGGACGGCGGCGTCGACGATGAGCGAGTCGGAACCCCTCGTGCTCGAGGGGAGAAGGCGATGAGGCGCACGGTCGCGACGTCCGCACGTCTCCGCCCCCGAGCCGCCACGATCGGTGCGGCAGCGGCAGCGCTCAGCCTGACCCTCGTTCTGACCACCACGGCCTGCTCCGCCCCGCTCCCGGAGGGGGCATCCGCCCCGGCAGCGACACCGGCGGCTCCGGCCTCCAGCGCACCAGTGTCCACGGGAGAGGCAGTCAGCGAAGCCCCCACAGCGTCACCCGCTGCCGACGCTCCCGTCGCGAAAGTCGGACGAGGCGGCGGCACTGCCACCGTGAGCGCGGCGGCATCCGCTCCCGATGCACCGGTGGTGTACGCGGACGGTGTCACGCTGCAGATCACGGATGTCTCGTACGCCACCGAGACGTCCCAGGGCCCCGGCACCGCGACCGGACGCGAGTTCGCGCGGCTCACCGTCGAACTCACCAACGGGTCGTCGCAGCCCATCGACGTCTCGACGTCGGTCGTGACGGTGCTGGATGCCGAGGGCAACCGTCTCACCCCCGTGTACACCCCGGAGTCCGGGGCGCGCGACTTCAGCGGCACGGTAGACCCCCGGCAGACGACGACCGCCGTCTACGCGGTCGCCGCGCCGACGGACCATTCCGCCCCACTCACGATCGTCGTCGACTTCGACGCCCTCCACACCTCCGCGGTGTTCCGCGGCGCGCTGACCTGAGACCCGCCGTGTTCCGCCCCGGTATCCGTTGCCCACTCCGCCCGAGGAGCATCATGACCCGACCCGCCGCGCACTCGTCGCGCCTCACCCGCCTGATCGCGCCCGTCCTGGCGGCTGCGGTGATCATCTCCGGCGGTCTTGCCGCCGCACCCGCCGCGGCGGCAGATACCGCGCCGGCCACACCGGAGACCGTGACCGTCGACCTCCTGCCGACCTGGCAGATCAACGGCGTCGTCTGGAGCCAGGCCGTCGTCGGCACCACGGTCTACGTGACCGGCAGCTTCACGAAAGCGCGGCCGCCGGGGGTCGCGGCGGGCGGAGCCGGTGAGATCGACGCGAACAACGTGTTCGCCTTCGACATCACCACCGGCAACCCCGTCGCGGGGTTCGCGCACGCCTTCGACGCCCAGGGGCTCGTCGTCCGCGCCGCTCCCGACGGGAAGACCGTCTACTTCGGCGGCGACTTCACCACCGTCGACGGCCAGGCGCGTGCACACGTGGCCGCCTTCGACGTCGCGACGGGTGCGCTGACGCCGTGGGCACCGCGCACCGATGGACAGGTGCGCGCCTTCTCGTTCATCGGCGACACCGTATACGCGGGCGGGAACTTCCGCTCCAGCAACGGCCAGCCGCGCACCGAACTGGCGGCGTGGAGCGCGACGACCGGCGCGCTGACGTCGTGGGCGCCCACCGCGTCGGGCGACGGTTTCGTGTGGGACATGGTCACCAGTCCCGACTCGTCGCGGCTGATCGTGGCGGGTTCGTTCACCCTGCTCAACGGCGCCGCCGCGTATGGAATGGGAGCCCTGGATGCCGCGAGCGGTGCAAGCATGCCGTGGGCCGCTGTCGACCGCATCCGCAGCGCGGGTCTCAACGGGGCCATCTCCAGCCTGAGCACCGACGGCACCCAGGTCTATGGGTCGGGGTACGCGTTCGGCGCGGGAGCCTCCTTCGAGGGCACCTTCGCGGCCGACCCGTACACCGGAGCACTGAACTGGGTCAACGACTGCCTCGGCGACACGTACTCCACCTTCCCCCAGAACGGCGTGCTGTACGTGGCGAGCCACCACCACGACTGCAGCGTCGTCGGCGGGTTCCCCGACACGAACCCGCGCTCGCGGTGGATGAAGGCGACAGCGGAGCCGACGACCCCCGTGGGCACGATCACGCGCAAGGACGCCTATGGGTGGGACTTCACCGGCCTGCCGTACGCGGGCCTGCTGAACTGGTACCCCGACCTCGACTTCGGCTCGTATACGTCCGCCCGCCAGGCCGCGTGGAGCGTCACGGGCAACAGCAACTACGTCGTCCTCGGCGGCGAGTTCCCCAAGGTGAACGGCATCGCCCAGCAAGGTCTGGCCCGGTTCGGCAAGCGCACCGCGTCACCGCATCTGAGCGGTCCGATCTACACCGCCGCGATGACGCCCACACCGTACTCGAACGAACGCGGGCTGGTGCGTGTGCCGTTCAGCAGCGCGTGGGACCGCGACGGAGCGGCCATCACCTATGACGTCTTCCGCAGCCCCGCGACCAAGATCGCCACGTTCAGCCGCACCGACGGTCGCTTCTGGTCGCTGCCGAGTCTCAGCATCGTCGACAGCGGACAGACTCCCGGCAGCCAAGTGCGTTACCAGGTGAGAGCAAAGGATGCCGACGGCAACATCCAGTGGAGCGCGTGGTCACCGTGGATCACCGTCTCCGACGCGGCCACCTCCGCGTACCGCGCCGCCGTCCGCGCCGGCGGAGCCTCGCACTACTGGCGACTCGGAGAGCCGAGCGGGGCCACGCGACTGTTCGATGATGTGGGCGACGCTCCCGGCATCCCCACCGGACTCACGCTCGGAGCGTCCGGGGCGCTGCAGGGCGACACGGATGCCGCGATCACGTCGGCCGGCGGCAGTACGCCACGCATGACGACGGTGGATGCGCTGCCGAGCGACACGGCGGTGTCGGTCGAGGCCTGGGTGAACACCACGAGCACACGCGGAGGGCGCATCGTCGGCTTCGGGGACTCCGCCGCCGGGACCTCGTCCTCCGGCGGCACCGACCGCGTGCTCTACCTCGACACCGCCGGACGCGTGAACTTCTCCATCAACGATGGCGCCTACCGCACCGTGTTCAGCCGCGGCAGCGTGAACGACGGCCAATGGCACCACCTCGTCGGCACGGTCGACGGCACGGGGATGCAGCTCTTCGTCGACGGTGTGCGCGTCGGGCGCTCCCAGGCGGCGACCACGCCGAAGTCCTACACGGGCTACTGGCGGATCGGGGCCGACCAGACGTCGGGCTTCACGAATCGTCCCACCGACGCCGGGCTCGCCGGCAGCATCGACGACGTCGCGGTCTACCCGAAGGCGCTCTCGCAGACGGATGTGCAGTCGCATTACACCGTGAGCGGTCGCACGGGCGCATGGGGCACCGCCGGGTCGGACGCGTACGGCACAACGGTGTCGGCCGATCGACCCGATCTGTACTGGCGTCTCGACGAAGCCACGGGCACCGCACTCACCGACGCCGCCGGCGGCGGTCCGGTCGGAGCACTGTCCGGTACCGTCACACGCGCCGTCGGCGGGATCAGCCCCGGCAGTAGCGCCACCACCTTCAACGGCAGCACGGCGCTCGGAGTCGCTCAGGAAGCGTGGGACGCTCCGCGGGCCTTCAGCGCCGAACTGTGGGTCAAGACCACGAGCACGAAGGGTGGCAAGCTCATCGGGTTCGGCAACACGTCCTCCGGGCTGAGCAGCAGCTACGACCGGCACGTCGTGATGCAGAGCAATGGACGCGTGAACTTCGGCACGTACAACGGTACGCAGAACACCATCACGAGCACGAACGCCTACAACGACGGCCAGTGGCACCACATCGTCGCCTCGCAGGGAGCCGACGGGATGAAACTGTGGATCGACACGCAGCTCGTGGCGAGTTCGCCGGTGACCACCGCACAGGTCTACCGCGGCTTCTGGCGCATCGGTGGCGACAAGACCTGGGGCAACACGTCGAGCAACTACATCGCCGGCACCCTCGATGAGGTCGCCGTGTATCCGAGCGTCCTCAGCGAGAGTCGTGTGCGCGCGCACTTCGCCGCGGCGGGCCGCGTACCGAGCGAACGCGCACCGGTGCCTTCGTTCACGGTCGCTTCGACCTATCTCACGACGACCGTCGACGGCTCCGCGACGACGGATGCCGACGGCAACCTCGCCACCTACGCATGGAACTTCGGCGACGGCACGAGCGCGTCAGGACCGACGGCGACGCACACCTACGCCGCCGCCGGCACGTACACGATCACGCTCACCGCCACGGACGCGACGCTTCTCACCGGCGCACTGTCGAAGACCGTGACCGTGGCGCCGAACCAAGCGCCCACCGCGGCCTTCTCCCCCACCATCGACCATCTCGCCCTCAGCGTGGACGGCAGCGCATCGCACGACAGCGACGGCTCCATCGCCGCCTTTGCGTGGGACTTCGGCGACGGAACCTCAGCCTCCGGGACGAACGCCGCGCACACCTACGCCGCTCCGGGCGACTACACGGTGCGGCTCACGGTGACCGACAACGACGGGATGACGGGCACGGTGACGCGCGTGGTGACGGCGAGCGCCGTTCCGAACCAACCGCCGACAGCAGCCTTCACGGAGACGACGGACTTCCTCTCCGTGAGCGTGGACGCCAGCGCCTCCACCGACCCCGATGGCACCATCGCTTCGTTCGCGTGGGACTTCGGCGACGGATCCACCGGCGCGGGAGCGACGGCCTCGCACGTCTACACATCGGCCGGCACCTACACCGTCTCGCTGGTGACGACAGACGACAAGGGAGCCACCACCACCGCGTCCCACGCGATCACGGTGGTCGCCGATCAGCCGCCGGTCGCCGCGTTCGTCACCGGGGTGACCGACCTTCGCGTTGCCGTCGATGCCACCGGCTCGACGGACCCGGACGGCAGCATCGCCTCGTATACCTGGGATTTCGGAGACGGGACGAGCGCGACAGGCGCCACCGCCGTGCATGACTACGCGGCGGCCGGGTCCTACACGATCTCGCTGACCGTGGCCGACGATCACGGTGCGACATCCGCACAGACCGCTCCCGTGACGGTCACGGCCCCGCGGGTATGGGCGCGCGACGACTTCGAGCGCACCGTCGCCAGCGGTTGGGGCGCTTCCGATGTGGGCGGAGCCTGGGCGATCACACCGAACACGGCGACGGCGGTCGGCAAGTTCTCCGTCTCCGGTGGAACAGGGAAGGTCACGCTGTCGGCGGGCAACTCGTACACGGCGTCGCTGCCCGCGGCGACCGCGTCGACCGACGCCGAGGAGCGGTTCACCGTGACGTTCAGCCAGCCGTCGACCGGGGGCGGGTACTACTTCTCCGCGATCGGTCGACAGGTCGATGCCGCGAACGACTATCGGGCGAAGGTGCGTGTGGCCTCGACGGGAGCCGTGGCCGTGTGGCTCACCCGCACGGTGGCAGGCACCGAGACCGTGCTGACGAGCCTGACCATCCCGAACACCACGGTGACCGCCGGCGATGCACTCAGCATCCGCTTCCAGGTGAGCGGGGCCAACGCGACGAGCCTCAAGGCCAAGGTGTGGCGCACCGCGACGGCGGAGCCCGCATCGTGGACCCTGACATCGTCCGACGCCACTCCGGCCCTCCAAGTGCCCGGCGTCGTCGGTATCAACAGCTACCTGTCCGCCAGCGCCACCGCCGTTCCCGTGCAGTACTCCTACGACGGCTTCTGGGCCGGACCCGCGAAGTAGTTCCGACGGGGTCGGGGCGCCGATCACGGCATCCGCGCCCCGACCCCGTCGACCGATCCCGTCCACCACGCCGCTGCGCGCGGAGGGCGGGGTTGCGCGACACCGGGATGCGACACATCGCCGAGCAGAGAACCGGTGGGGGTGGTCACCGGGCGACCGTCGATGGAGATCGAGTGCAGGTCCTGGCCCGTGATCGCACGGTAGCTGTCGAGCGTCGTGAAGACGAAGGGATTCACGTTCGCGGCGCCCCGAGCCCACACGACGAGCCACGCGGGCTGCGATGCTCCCGTGCGCTGGAAGATGTTGCCGTCCGATCGGATGTTCAGCTCACTCGCGGCGAAGCGGTGCGAGTAGTCCTCGACACACAGGGTGCACGCGCCGCTGCTGCCTCCCACCACATTGTTGCCGAGGGCGATGTCCCGGATCGTCCACGGCATGTCGGGGTCGGGGAACGGACGCCGCGGATCGTGGCCAGGGACGGACGCGTCCGCCTGGCTGCGAGAGTCTTGGACGATGTTGATCGTCCGGTTTCCGCCGACGATCGTGTTGTTCCAGATCTGCACGTCGCCGGTGTTGTTGATCTTCAGCGCATTGCCGCCGTTCCCGACGATGAGATCGTCGACGATGTCGACCTTCTGAGTCAGCTCGATGAAGGCGCCGTGCCCGAGATTGCCGATCAGGTCGCTCCTGGCGATCGTGAGATCGAAGACGGACTGGTCCGTCCAGATCCCCGGGCCGTCGTTGCGGAGGAAGGCGGAATCGACGACGCGAACACCGCGCGACTTGGCGATCTTCACGCCCCCCGACACCGGAGCCTGGTTGAAGTGCTCCGCGTTGTTCTCGAGGGCCAGGACGTTCTCGAGACGCAGATCGTCCGCCAGGTTCGCCCCGATGCCCAGCAGACCGTTGCGAGCGAGGGTCACGTCGCGCAGAGTCGCGCGCGCGGCCCCCACGAACACCCCCGTCGTCGCGTTGTCGGCGACGGTCACCCCCTGAAGGGTGACATCCGGCGCCTCGATCGTCACGGTGCCCATCATCCAGACCGATGTCGCATATCCCCGGATGCCGATGTCACGGATGACCGTGCCGGCGCCTCGGATCGAGAGCGCCTTGGTCTCCGATGACGCGCGCACCTGATGGCCCTCCGGCGAGGAACCGATGTACAGGCGATCGGCGGCGGTATCCACGAAGAAGGTGCCGGGACGCACCTGATCGCGAGTGCCGACCTGTGCCAGCGCCGCGCCGTCGATCCAGATCTGGTCGGGATGGGCCGCCATCGGGTGTCCCGCGCTGATCCACTGCCATCCGCTGGTCGTGCCGTCGGGGGCACCACGGGTGAACGTGGGGCTGGAATCGAACTGCGCCGTCCACCCGTCGACGACCCACGTCGTTCCAGCGCTGCGCCACCCGGTGACGGGGCGAGCGCCGTCGAGCCAGACCTGCGCACCGGGCGCGGATTGGATCGTCACGCGCTTACCGGCCGGTACGGTGACGCTCTCGTTGTAGGTGCCGCTGCGGACGACGATGACGGCACCGGTGCCGGCGCGGTCGACAGCGCTCTGGATGGTGGAGAAGGGTGCGGAGGCCGACCCGGTGCCCCCGGCGCGTGCGGAACCGTCGACGATGACGGCGCCGACCGGAATCGGCGCGCTGGACACGCCCGGCAACGGGGCACCACGGTGGCGCCGTGTGCCGGACTCGTCCCAGGTGAGCGTGGAGCTCGACGACGGGTCGGGCTGCACGGACGGAGACGGAGTCGGCGCGGGGGACGGGGACGGCGTCGGAGAGGGGCGCGGCGTCGGCGGCTGCGACGGCGTGGGCTGAGGGCTGTTGTTGCCGGGACCGGCCCCCGCCGGCGCGACGGCGACACGGTAGTCGTCGAAGGCGAACTGCTGAGCAGACGAGCTGCTCGAGAGGTAGCCGCCCACGCTGACCGCGCCGGCAGCGGCGAGACGGGCCGAGCTCGCGTCCGTGGCGGCGAGCCGGGTGGTGACACCACCGACCGTCACGACGGCGTCGACCGCCACGGAAGTGGTGCCCCTCACACTCGCTTCGAGGACGATGGAGGTCTGGGCGCGGAGCCGGGTCGAGAGGGTGGTGCGAGCGAGCACGACTCGGCGCGATCCGGTGACTCGGAGCGCCTCGAGCACCGCGGAGCCCTTCGGATCGACGACCACCTGCACGTGGTAGAACCCGGAGGCGGTCTTGCGCGCCTGCAGATTCAGATACACCCCGCGTCCGAACGCGGGAAGGCTCGGCACCGTGAAGGCGACCGATTGCGTCGTGTCCAGCGCTGTGAGCCCGGACGGCGATGCGGCCACCGACGTTCCGGGAACGCGGATGACCGCACGCGCCGCTCCGCCCGAGACGGAGAAGGCGCGCGGGTCGGACATTCGGTACGTGGCCGCGCCCGAGGCCGCGCCGAGTCCCGTCGCGACGCTGCGCTGCATGTCGTCCGCGAAGACCACGGCGGGTGCCGCAGCGGTAACAACCGTCGGCGAGGAGGCGATGTCACGATCGACGGCGAGGGCGGCGGTGGGAACGCCGCCGGCGAGGAGCGCGCTGACGAGAAGGACGGCAGACGCCGTGGAACGCATGAGGAGTCTCTTTCTCCCCAAGAGTCCACCACGCGGCAACGATCGCACGCGGGGTGTGTCGAGCGTAGCAAGTGCGCAGAGCGCCCTTGCCAACTATGAGACTCTTCTCACCGCGAGCGCGGCGCACCGCGCGCTCATCCGAGGTGCTTCATGCGGCGAAACCACACCGGCAGCGCCGCAACGAGGTGCGCGAGAGCCGTCAACGCGACCATGGAGTACACCACGACGAACACCGGCGGTGCTCCCCACAGCACGAACGAGAGACACCAGACCCCGTAATCGACAGGGAGCCCGAGGATCGATCGCAGCGGCGACGATCCTCCCGCCTCCGCCGCCTGGGCCACGCCGGCGCGAGCGCGCAGCAGATCGTTCAGGATCATCCCGAAGAACGCGACCGTTGCAACGATCGCGAAGCCCAGCGGTACCAGGATCCACGCCACCGGCGCATCGAAGAAGCGGAACGCCCCGACGGCGACCGCCACGTGCAGACTGACCAGCTTGGCCGCATCGACCACGTGATCGAGCCACTCGCCGGCCAGAGACCCTCCGCCGCGCAGCCGGGCGACCTGCCCGTCTGCGCTGTCCCAGGCGTAGCCGGCGGCGAGCAGCAGCCAGACGACGACGCCGAGGAGCAACGACGGAGGTACCGTCGCGAGAAGGACGATCCCCGTGAAGGTCAGCCCGGCACTGACGGCAGTCACCTGATTGGGTGTCAGCCCGACCGCGTACGCGCCGGCCGCGATGACCCGGCCCACCGGACGGTTGACGTAGAGCGAGTACGCCGGAGCTCCGCGTCCCCGGCCCTTCTGCGCGGCGCCGAGCTGCGCGTAGGCCGCTGCGACGGTCACGGCACCACGACCTTCGCCTGGAAGTCATCCACGAGCACGACGAACGGCAGGCCCGTGAAGCCCGTGCCCGCGTAGGTGGTGAAGCCGGTGAAGCCCGCCGACTGCAGCGCCGCCGTGGTGTCGGTGGTGCTCAGCTGCCATGCCGAGGGCTCCGCGGTGCCCGCGGGCCAGATCTTGCTGCGCAGAGCGGTCGTCCCCGTACCGTCCACCTGCACGCGCACGGTGTACACGGTGTTGGCCGCGAGGGTGAATCCGGGAAGATCGAGCGAGGACAGCACCATGCCGCCGCGCGCGAGCTGCGCCTGCACGCCACCACCCGGCGCGATGACCCACCGCGCGCGGTAGTCGTCCGACCCCACGACGCGGCCGAGGGCGGAAACGTACATGCGCGCTCCGGTCGGGAGCGCCGGCAGTGCGAACCCGAAGGTGAGATCGGTGCTCGCCGAGGTCGTCGCGTTCAGCGTCGCCGAGCGCGTCTGTCCCGCGGCCTGCGAGGTGAGCTTCGCCCTTCCTGCGTCGATCGCGACGTTGGCGGTGCCCGAGGTCTGGGTCCAGGTGCCGCCCACGACCGCCGCGCCCAGCGCAGTGCCGGAGGCTC
The DNA here is from genome assembly GCF_001897985.1 of Microbacterium sp. 69-7. Lineage (NCBI taxonomy): Bacteria > Bacillati > Actinomycetota > Actinomycetes > Micrococcales > Microbacteriaceae > Microbacterium > Microbacterium sp. 69-7. The sequence continues at coordinate 23,485 of NZ_MKRU01000002.1, forward strand.
GACCGAAGTCGTCGGCCGCGAACGGCGCAGCCGCGGGGGCGGCGACGGTGACGGCGCTCGTCGTCGTGCCTGTCGCCCCCTTGTCGTCGGTCACGGTGAGCTTCACCGTGTACGTTCCCGATGCCGCGTAGGCGTGTGTGGCCGTGACCCCTGTGCCGCTCGTCCCGTCGCCGAAGTCCCACGCGTAAGCGGATACGGTGCCGTCGGCATCCGTCGACGCAGACCCGTCCACGGCGATCGACAGTCCCGAAGGCGTCGCCGTGAAGGCCGCGGTCGGTGCCTGGTTCGGCGGTCCCGCCGGCGCGGTGACCGTCACCGATGTCGACGCGCTCCCCGTCGCACCCTTGTCGTCCGTGACGGTGAGTTTCACCGTATAGGTGCCCGCGGTGGCGTAGGTGTGCGAGGCAGCCGCTCCCGTGCCCGATCCCCCGTCGCCGAAGTCCCAGGCATATGCCGACACGGTCCCGTCCGCATCGGAGGACGCGGACCCGTCGACGGCGACCGACAGCCCCGAGGGGGTCGCCGTCACCGCGGCGACGGGCGGCTGGTTCGCAGGGGCGGTCCCCGCGGACGATCCCGTCCAGAAGTTGTCGAACCCGGTCTCGAACGGAACGTTCGTCGCTCCCCCGCCGAGGTAGACGCCCAGCCCGACCGAGCCGGCCGCCTGCAGTGCGGCGGTGGCGTCGCTCGCCGTCGCGGTCCATGCCGCCGGTTCGGCGGTGCCCACCTTCCAGACCTTGACGCGCAGCGCCGTCGGTGCCGTGCCGACCGCCTCGACACGGACGTGCAGCGCATCGCCCGCAGCGACGTTCAGCGTCGTGCCCACATTGGTGAGCGTGGTCGTCGTCTGCAAGAGCTGCACGGTCACCCCGCCCGACGGGGCGATGATCACGCGCGCACGATAGTCGACGGCGCCGACGCGCCGTGCGTGCACCGTCGCATACGCGCTGGCGCCCACCGGCCTCTGAGCGAAGCTGATGTCGACGTCTACCGCGGTGTCGGTCGAGGACACCCCCGTGAGGTATGCGTAGCGCTGCGCCGTGGCGGACGGCTGAACGAAGACGGCCTTCGTCCCATCGACCCGGTAGTTGGATGCCGTGTTCGACAGTGTCCATGCGCCGCCGTTGTCTGCGGCGCCGAGGCCGGATGCCACCATGCGGTTGAACGAGTCGTTGGCATACGTCGCTCCCACGACAGGTGCCGTCACCGTCACGGGGATCGCCTGAGTCGCCGTCGCACCATCGTTGTCGGTCACGGTGAGCGTGACCGTGTACGAGCCGGCGGCCGCGTACGCGTGGGATGCCGTCGCTCCGGCTCCCGCGGGGGTCCCGTCGCCCCAATCCCACGCGTAGGAGGTGACCTGACCGTCACCGTCGGTCGATCCACCGCCGTCCACGGAAATGGTCAGGTCCGCCGCCGTCGAGGTGAAGGACGCGGCGGGCGCCTGGTTGGCGACCGCGGTGACGGGCGTCGAGGACACACCCGTCGCCCCCTTGTCGTCGGTCACCGTGAGCGTCACGGTGTACGTGCCGGCCGCCGCGTAGGTGTGCGTTGCCGTTGCACCGGTGCCGTCCGGCGACCCGTCTCCCCACGACCAGCTGTACCCGGCGACCGTCCCGTCGCTGTCGCTCGAGCCCGTACCGTCGACCGCCACGGCGAGTTTGGTGACCGCCGAGGTGAACGACGCGGTCGGCGGAACGTTCGCCGGCGTCCCCGTCGCGCCGAGCGCGTAGTGCTGCACGACGTCGCTCGCCGCGAGCGGCATGGGATACACCGCGACCTCGTCGATCTGTCCGTCGAACTCCCAGTCACCCGGGCCCCAGGTGACGTCGCCGCCGACGTGCCAGTAGCCGGTGTAGTCCTGCGCGTTGGCCTGACCGTTCGACCCCTTCAACGCGCCGTCGACATAGAGCCTCATACCCTCGGCGCCCTGCGTGGCGACGACGTGGTGCCACGCACCGTCGTTGTAGCCCGGCGCCGTCTGGAGCGTCTCGCCGAAGCCGACCCACACGCCGTAGATCAGACTGCCGTCCGGCGTCATGTAGACGTGCCGATCGTAGTTGTTGGAGTTTCCGTCGGGGCTGTTGCCGAACCCGATGATCTTTCCGCCGGTCGTCGTCGACGTCTTGAACCAGGCCTCGAGCGAATACGAACGCGGGTTGGAGAAGGTGTTCCTGCTGATCACCTGCCCACCGGAGAACGTCGCCGCCGTGTCGCTCACTCCACTCAGCGCTCCGGCCGCACCTTGTGCGACCGCGCCGACGTAGGTGCCGGGTTGGCCGAAACCGGAGGCGTCAGCGGCGACGTTTCCGGAGCTCTCTCCGAGCCGCCAGTACAGCGACGGCTCGAGCGCGTAGACGGCGGCGCCGTAGGCATCGGCGGGCGCCGTGGCGGCGGCGAGCGTGCGCCCCGAGGCGACGTAGTGGGCGGCCACCTGCTGGCGGGTCAGGGGCGCGCCGTAGATCGCGACGTCGTCGATCGCCCCGGCGAAGAACGCGGCACCGGACCACGGGCTGTCACCGCCGACCCGCCAGTAGCCGCTGTAGGGCTGAGCGGAGGTGACGTCGGTGCGCATCGCGACGCGCACCCCGTCCACGTACAGGACCATGCCGCCCGAGCTCAGGCCGGCCGAGATCTGATGCCACTGACCGTCGTTGTACGACGCCGAGGACGTGATCGTCTGGACCGAACCGGGGTAGACACCGAAGGTGATGCGCCCGTCCGGCTCCATGTACACATGCCGGTCGTAACTGCCCGACGTTCCGGTCGAGCTGTTTCCGAACCCGACGATCTTGCCGCCTGCCGTCGTGGTCGTCTTGATCCAGGCCTCGATGCCGAAGGTGTCGGGACCTGCGATCTGCTGCGTCGTGGATGCGAATCCGGCGCTCGATCCGTCGAAGGTGGACGACGGGCGCGTGTCATTGAGCATCGCGCCGGCGCTCCCTCTGGTGACTCCGCTGTTGACCGTGAGGTCGGCGGCGCCGGCCCAGTCGTAGGACAGGGTGGAGGAGTCGTCGTCGAGCGGCCAGTAGTCCAGGGGGGTGTCGGCCAGCACGGCGTCGCGATACGCACTCGCGGTCGAGGTCCCCGTAGCAGTCACCGTCGCCGTCCCACCCAGGATGGAATGACCCTGCGCATCGGTCGCCCGCACCCGATAGGTGTACGTCGTGCCGTTGGACACCGAGTTGTCGATGTAGGCCATCGCCGCCAGACCCCAGTCGGGCGACTTCGATCGGACGTTCTCAAAGGTCTTCACGACGACGTTGTTGCGCAGCACCTCGTACGTCAGGAACTCGCTGTCACGGTCGTAGTTGAGCGGCCAGCTGACGCGGACGGATCCCCCGGACAGCGCGATCGCCGTCGCCGGCCACGCCGTGTTCCACAGCAGGGGCCCCTGCGCATTGGTCGACTTCGACGGGACCGCGAAGCGCACGAGACCCTGTTGCCCCGTGTTGTTGACGCGGGTGAACTCGCCGCCATAGACGAGGTACTGGGAGTTGCCGTTGACCGTCCAGGGTCCCTGCGAGGCGCCGCTGACCGAGCCGGCGTTGAAGCTGGGGAACCAGTGCAGCAGCCGAGGTGCCGGGTTGCCGCCGAAGTCGAAGTAGCCGTTGTTGAGCCCAGACGGCGTGATCCGGGCGGGCTCGTTCGTCACCGCGATGCCGCGGTAGAAGGTCCAGGGGTCGCTCTGGGGGAAACCGTCCTCCAGGCTGCCGCAGTAGTGCGGATGACCGGCGGCGTACACGGCGTCGCCCATGGGCTGCACGTCGTATTCATCGCCGTGGCAGTCGTTGACCCAGATGAGGTCGCCGGTGGCCCAGGAGGATCGGAAGCTGCCCTCCAGATTGCCGCCGTCGCCGAACACGTAGCCGGTGCCGTAGAACGATCCGGCACCGTCGGATTTGAGCGACATGATCGACGCGTCGAGCCCGGCGTTGCGGATCACACTGTTGGTCTGGAACGGCAGCAACGAGGCATCCGCGGCACTCACCATCGCGAGGCCGTACCCGGGGTTGCTGCTGCCGTTGAGCGTCTGGAAGTTGCCGCCGAGGACCACCTTGGTGCCGTCGGGCGAGACGACCACGACGCGACCCTGGCGTCCCTCGAGCACGGGGGCCCACGGCAGGAGCGCCCCGGCGCGTGTGACCGCGGCGGCGCCGGCGCGGTCGTTTCCCGACATGCGGCCGAAGGTGCCGGTGAGATACACCGTTTCGTTCGTCGCCGCGACGCCGGAGGTCACTCCATTGGAGTTCGGGTTGAAGGTCGAAAGGGTCCCGCTGGGCAGATCGAAGGCGGCGACGCGGTTGCGCGTCTGACCGTTGACGGTCGTGAAGTCGCCGACGATGTAGAGGCGGGTGCCGTCGGGCGACGCCTCGACCTGGCGCACCTGCGCGTTGATCGACGGCGCGAACGACGTGATGAGGTTGCCCGTCGTGATGTCGTACGCCAGGAGGTTGCTGCGCGGCGTCTCGTTCGTTCCGGCCGCCGCCCCCGCCGGGCGGGCCGAGGTGAACTTGCCCGCCGCGTAGACCACATTGCCGACGACGGCCTGGTCCCAGACGATGCCGTTGATCTGGACGGTCGGCAGCGCATCGGCCGTGACGGTCGACGGCGTGCCCTCCGGCGGACTGACATCCGCACGCGCGGGCGCAACGACGACGAGACTGCTGACGATGACGGCGGCGGCAGCCGCAAGAACCGTCGCGATGATCCGCGTCTGCTGTCCGCTGACGCCGGTACGAATGCGCACCATGACTCCCCCAGTCATCCCTCGCAGCCGGATCCCCATCCGTTGATGCCGCGAAGGCGATAATCCCCCAAGCCTCCTACGGCCGCGGGCCGACGAAGACGATGTCTGGCTCAGACGCCAGCAGGTCGACGGTAACACGGACATCCCCCTCCGCCGCAAGGGGTGCGACGAAGGTGAAATCGGCGATCGCCTCGGCGCCCGGAGCGACGGATGCCGGGAACACGCGCGCGGTCTTGTCGGTGACGGCGATGCCCGGCGTGCGATCGTCTCCCCCGTAGGTGAGGTTGACGCCCGCCGCGCCGGTGTCGATGGGTGCCGAGCCGTTGTTGACGACGCGCACCGACACGGTGATGGCGTCGCCGCTCGGCTCGCCGGGCACATCGCCCGTGAACGTGCCCGTCGTCACCGCGACGAGCTGCACCGTCGCGCCGGCCACCGCTGGTGCAGGCTGGTCGAGAGGCACCTCGGCATCCGTCGGCGGCTTGGTGATCTCGGTCGTCGAACCCGCCGCGGGTGTCTCGAACGCCGCCGGCTGCGGCGTCGGCGTCGCCCACGACGGGCTCGGAGACGCGGCCGCGGATGCGTCCGGCTGGTCCCGGCCGACCACCGCCCACACCACGCCGCCGACCAGCAGCGCCGCCACGACCACGAAAACGATCCACGGAGCGCGTCCGCGTCCGGCTGTCGACATGTCTTGTGCCATGCGAAAAGCACCTCCCCCATGTGCCCCGCGCCGCCGCGGGCCCCAGTTTCCCGCGTGCGCTCCCTCAGCGTACGCCCGGCATCGTCACAGAGCGAGCACGAGTTTGGTTCTCGTGACCCGGCGGTCCGGACGCCTGTCGCGACCTTCTGGTCAGCAACGCCGACAGCGTCACGAACAGGACGAACGGCATCGCGCTGTCGACCGTGCCGCTCTCGGTGAACGTGCGGATGACGAACATCGTGAGCAGCGGCAACAGCAGTCCGCGACGCGACGCCGCTGTGACGGCGGTGATCACGCACCACGCCACCAGCAGACCGATCAGCAGCACTCCGAGCAGTCCCGCCTGCGCCAGAAGTGAGACCCAGCTGCTGTCGAGCACCTGCGACGATCGCCACTTCTCATGGACCGCGACCTCTTTGACCGACAGACCGACGCCCAGCCAACGCTGCCACGAGGCCCAATCCCAGCCGAGGACCACCCGCCAGCCCGTGAGACGGGAATCCAACGCCGTGCTCTCCGCCGACGTGCCGCCGCGGCTGGCGAGGCCGTCGACTACGCCGGTGAAGACGATGACACCGTAGATGACGGGGACGAAGACGAGAAGGGCGTAGAGGACGCCGCGCCGACGCACGCCGTTGGTGACCAGCGCCACGATCGCGCCGAAGAGGATGCCGACGAGGGCGATGCGCGATCCTGTGGCGACCACGATCCCGAACAGGACGACGCTCGCGATCACGGCCGACACGCGCACACCGCGGCGCAGGATGAGAACGACGAGGGCGATGAGCGGAAGGGCGGCGAGTCCGGCGAGCTCGTTCGGATGGATCTCCGGGATGCCGCCGCCCAGACGGCCCTTGACCAGCGTCCGCGCGCCCGTCGCGGCGGCGACCACGGCGAGAATCCCCATCGCTGTCAGCAACGCGGCGACGGCCCGATCCCACGGCGCGTTCGTCAGCAGAAGCAGCAGGGTGGCCATGACGATGAACACCCGCACGACCAGCACGGCCGTTGCGGAGCCGTTGCCGGCGACGACACCGCCGAGGAGACTGATCATGAGGGTGACGGCGATCACCGCCGCGGGTCCGAGACCCACCGGCATCCGTCGGCGCGTGAAGAGGGTCAAGCCGACGGCCCCGCCCAGTGCGACCACGGCGATCGCGGCCTTCGCGACGACCACCGGATCGAGCCCGCCCGTGTAGAACGACTGCGGACGCCACGGGATGACGCTGACGATCACCAGCAGGAACAACGCGACGAGCGCCGCGAACCGCCGACGCGTCGGCCGCGAGGCATCCGCGTGGACGCCCCCGCGCACCCGTTGCCCGCGCATCCCGAGCCCTGCGGACGTCATGGCCGTGCGGCCGAGCCCGTTCCGGCGGTCCCCACGGGCACCGCATCGCGCCAGGTCTCGGTCACGACGCCGGACGCATGTCGGGCGGCACCGGTGAGGACGACGCCCAACGGATGCACGTCCACGAAGGAGAGCTTGGTGATGAGGGCCGACAGCGCCGATGCCGCCGTCGATCCGCTCCGCACCGCGACCACGACTCCTGTGGCGTCGTCGACGAGTTCTCGCACCACGGCGACGGATGCGGCATCCACTACCACCACGACGACGTCGACATGCGCCCGCAGGGTCGAGCGGAGAGCGGGCAGTGCGTCCTGCAGCGCTGCCGCCGCGACCGGCAGCGGATCGGCGAACTG
>NZ_MKRU01000003.1:0-3431 GCF_001897985.1 Microbacterium sp. 69-7
CCCCGCCGCGGTCGTCTACAGGGTGCCCTCAGCCGACAGCGCCGTGGACCTCGCGAACGCGTCCCCGTTCGGTCTTGCAGGAACGGTCTTCAGCGACGACCTGGACAAGGCCAAGAAGCTGGCGGAACGACTCGACACCGGCATGGTGTGGATCAACAGCACGAGCCGCAGCGCCCCCGACCTGCCGTTCGGCGGCGTCAAGCGCTCCGGCGTCGGCCGCGAGCTCGCGAAGTTCGGCATCAACGAGTTCGCGAACAAGAAGCTCATCCGCACCCCGCAGCTGTGAGCGCCAGCTCACGCCGCCTCGAGCGCCGTCTCAGCCTCGCACCGTCGACGGCTGAGTCCTGGCACGCAGTCTCCCGAGGCGGCCGTCGCCGGACACCAGTATCCGGCCCGCCAGCGACCGGCCCGCAACCCGCGGGTGCTCGGGATCCCCGCGTCCGGCCCGGTACAGCCGTGTCATCGAGGTAAGCCGTTCGGACAGCGCGCCGTGGTGCGACAGCGCTGGCGGTGACCGGGCCGCCGGTGCACTCCGCGTGGTCGGGTGTGTCAGATCCGGACATGGCCCGTCCGGCGTCGCGTCGGAAGGTGAGATGACCTGCATCGGGGCAGGCACTCACATCAAGGGAGATGGCATGACAACCACCCACACCGCCGAACTGGACGTCCTGGTCATCGGCGCCGGCTTCGCCGGCATCTACCAGCTGGACCGGCTCCGGGATCTCGGCTACAACGTGCAGCTCTGGGAGGCCGGCGCAGGCCCGGGCGGCATCTGGTACTGGAACTGCTGCCCCGGCGCCCGCGTCGACAGCGAGGGCGCGATCTACCAGTTCGCGTACAAGGAGCTGTGGAAGAACTGGCGCTACCGCGAGCTCTTCCCCGGCTGGGCTGAGATGCGCGACTACTTCCGGTACGTCGTCGACGCCCTCGACCTGGACCGCAGCATCTCGTACAACCGCCGCGTGGTCTCCGCGGTCTTCGATGAGACCAACCACCGCTGGGTGGTGCAGGCCGAGGACGGGTCGACCGTCCGGGCGCGGTTCCTGGTGCCCTGCACCGGATTCGGCTCCAGCCCCCACTACCCCGACTACCCCGGCATCGCCGACGGCGCGTTCACGGGCGAGGCGGGCATCCACCACACCGCCCGGTGGCCGCAGGGCGACATCGACATGACGGGGCTGCGGGTCGCGGTCATCGGCACCGGCGCAAGTGGTGTGCAAGTGGCCCAGGAAGCGGCGAAGGTCGCGTCCGAGGTGTACGTGTTCCAGCGCACCCCCAACACGGCGTTCCCGATGAAGCAGAAGCAGCTGACCGATGCGGAACAAGACGAACTGCAGGTCGACATCGGGGAGCGCCTCGCACGCCGACTGACGACCTTCGCGGGATTCGACTACGACTTCATCCCGGAGAACGCCGCCGATCTCGATCCCGACACCCGCACCCAGCGTTACGAAGCACTTTGGGAGCACGGCGGATTCCGGTTCTGGCTGGCCACCTTCCAGGACATCCTCGTGGACCCAAAGGCCAACGACACCGCCTACGCCTTCTGGCGCGACAGAGTGCGGGCCCGGGTCAAGGATCCGATCGTGGCCGCCAAGCTCGCGCCCACAGAGCCGATCCATCCCTTCGGCGTCAAGCGCCCGTCGCTGGAGCAGACGTACTTCGACATCTTCAATCAAGACAACGTGCACCTGGTCGACCAGTACGAGACCCCGATCGCCGAGATCACCTCGAAGGGTGTCCGTACGAGCGACGCCGAGTACGAGGTCGACCTCGTCGTGCTCGCCACCGGCTTCGACAGCGTCACCGGCGGGCTGACGGCGATCGACATCTGCGGCGTGGGCGGCCAGAGCCTCAAGGAGAAGTGGGAAGACGGCTTCGCCAACCACCTCGGGGTGACCACGAAGGGCTTCCCCAACCTGCTGTTCGCGTACGGCCCCGGCAGCCCCGCGGCGTTCTGCAACGGCCCCACGTGCGCGGAGGCGCAGGGCGAGCGAATCGTGCAGGCCATCGAGTATGTGACCCGAGGCGGTCACAGCCGCATCGAGTCCACCGACGAGGCCGACGAACGATGGCGGCAACTGGAGGAAGACATCGTCAACGCGAGCCTCTTCCCGCAGGGCAAATCCTGGTACATGGGCGACAACATCCCCGGGAAGAAGCGTCAGATGCTCCTCTACACCGGGGGGCTGACCAGCTACCTCGGTGAATGGGAGTCCTCCGTCCAGGCCGACTACGCCGGATTCACCATCTCCTGAGCCTCGCCGGCTCACGACCACGCATCTCGAACGAAAACTGGGAAGACAACGAAATGACAAGCACCGAATCGCTGTACCTCCGCGACCTCTACGCCGAATGGTTCCAGCGGATGGCCGACATGGACGTCCCGACCGTCAAAGACCTCTTCGAGGAATGGCACCTCCCGGCCATCGAGCCCACAGGCGTCACCTACGAAGAAGTCAGCGCCGGCGGCGTTCCCGCGATCTGGGCCAACCCGGTCGACGCTGCCGCCGACCGGGTGATCGTCTACACCCACGGTGGCGGCTTCGTCGCCGGATCGTCCTACAGCCACCGCAAGCTCGCCGCGCACCTGGCCAAAGCCGCCGGGATCAGAGCGCTCGTGGTGAACTACCGCCGCGCCCCGGAGCACAAGTATCCGTCTCAGCTCGACGACACCGAGGCCGTGCACCTCTGGCTGCACCAGGAAGGGTTCGAGCCGCGACACATCGCCGCCGGCGGCGACTCGGCCGGCGGGAACCTCGCGGTCACCACGAGCCGGCGCCTCCTGACCCACGGCCACCCGCAACCGGCCGCTGCGATCGCGTTCTCCCCGTGGATCGACATGGAGCTGAATGGCGAGTCCCTGGACACCAACGACGAGACCGATGTGCTCGTCAAACGCGGAGTGCTCGAGACGATGATCGCCCTGTTCCTGGAGGGCGCGGGCAGCCCGACCGATCCCTTCGTCAACCCCCTCTACCAGGACTTCACCGGGGCGCCGCCGACCTTCATCGCCGTCAGCGGCACGGAGACGCTGTACAGCGACTCCGACCGACTCGCAGCCCACCTGCGCGGCGCAGGCGTGAACGTCGAGCTGCTAGTCGAACCGGGCCAGCAGCACGTCTATCCGAGCCTGGCAGGTCGCGCACCGGAAGCCGACACGGCAATCGCGAAAGCCGCCGCCTGGCTGCGTCCACACCTCGGGCTGTAACAGCACCAGGTCGTGCAGGGCGGCGCGCAACGCACCGCCGCCCTGCACGAGCCACAGCCATGGACGGCCCCGACGTGCTCACGCAGGGCGAGCACTTGGACGGTGGGGTCGGCGCCGTGAGGAACCCACGCGGGCTGCCAGGCCACGGTGTCAGGACGATGCTGGCCCTAGGCCTGGACGAAGCGCGTCAGGACAGAAGCCGAGGCGATGGCCGTCAGGC
>NZ_MKRU01000003.1:3439-33922 GCF_001897985.1 Microbacterium sp. 69-7
CATCCAACGACGACCACCGCTCAAGCAGCAGAAGATGCGCGCTGTCACTGACGTCGACGAGTACGTCGACGCCTAAACACCCTGGAAACGCCCGGGTAGCCACCAAGACATCCTCGACGAACTCCCTGGCGCCGGGAACCGACTCCGGTTTGATCCGAAGATCCAGCAAAGCGACAACAGCCACGGACGTCTCCTTAGAACCGCTTGGTTTCAACCTAGACTCCGCGCGTCGCCTCGTGTGCCCAAGACAATCCGCCCCGGTGTCCTGATTCCGTAACCGGTTGAACGCGCCAACGGACAAGACGTCCTCATCCGGGCAACTACGCATTCGTATACGGGCCAGGATCGTGGTGTGGTACCGGCAGGCAATGTCGGGCCGCGAAGTGGCCTTCGCGCTGGGCGATGGTGCGATCGCCGAACGAAACCGCGCCGCAGCGCTGGAACTTCCCTCGGAGGCGGTCGTCTCTTGCAGCCCGTGCTTGAGGAGGACCCCGCACAGCCCAGGATCGACGCCGAACTGGATGCGAAGTATGCATCCTCGCCGTCGTCGATCGCGCAGATGAAGTCTCCTGGCGCCATGGCCACCACGCTGCGCGTCGTCGCAGCAGCCTGACGGGCGCGGGCCGACATGGTCAGCGGCAACGCTTTCCTGCAGGAGCGCACTGTGGACGGCCCCGACGCGCACTCGCAGCGGGCGAGCACTTGGGCGGGCTCCCCGCGCCCCACCCCCTTCCCGCGCAGACAACTGCTTGTCGGCGGCGAGTCCCCCGGACCTATGGCTGTCAACTCGGTCCGTAGCGCACACCTTCCTTGATCCGTACCGCACCTTCACAGCTGCCGGACATCGAGATCGACGCCGTACTGAAGCAGGCGCCGGTAGAGCGTGGAGCGGGACAACCCCAAGTCACGGGCAGCGGCCTTCTTCGAGCCGGTCGCGGCGAGCGCATCCAAGATCGCCATGAGCTCCGCCCGCTCCAGGCGAGTCAACGGCCGGTGCGGGATGAAGCGCCGCAACCCCACGGGGATATGCTCCACGTCCAGCGGTGAGTCACCGGGGTTGTCTCGTGTCATGGCGGAGACGATCTGTTCGAGTTCACGGATATTCCCTGGCCACAGGGCGCGTTGCAGCACGCGCACGGCGGCGTCGGTGATGTCACGCCCGGCCGCGAGGTGACGGGCCAATACCGGGATATCGCTTGCGCGCTCGCGCAGCGCCGGCACGGGGACGGTGACCACGTCCACGTCCGGGAGCAGTCCGGGGCCCCAGCCCGGCTCGGTGGCGAAGGTCAGGAACACTCGCTTACCCGACTCCACGGCATCACGCACCACCGCGGCATACGACGGCGCGGACGCGGCGCCGGGGGAATTGACATGGCGGAAGATCACGGCCTCCGAGAGGTCGGTTCGGTTCTTCAGCTCCGCCTGCAGGTGCCGCGCCTCCTCGACGGCGCAGTCGATGGTTGTCGCCTGCATTCCGGCCGCGTGCGCTCCCGCCAGCGCGAGCGCATGCTTCCCGCTGCCAGGCTCACCGACCAGCGCTGTCACGACCTGCGGCGATGCCGTCGCCGTCATCTGATAGGCGGCGAGGAAATCTTGATGCGCACCTACCAGCCCGACATCGCTCGCCGGGAGGGCGTGATCGGTGCCGTGAGGAACACGACTGGCCACGTGTCGTTCGGTCGCCGCCATCCTGAAGACGGCGCCCACGGTGTGGCCGTCGACATCGGCGTAGGACGTGCTGGTGATACCCGCATCGGCGCCGTCTGCTTCGGCCGAGCGCGCTTGAGACGTGGCCCAGAGCGCACGGTCGCGAAGACGTTTGAGATCCGAGGACCACAGCAGCTGGGCGGCGGCAGCGTTTGAGATCACGAGCCGTTCGCCGATCGCCACGACCGCCCCTCGGGTTCGAGACGTCTCCTCGAGATAGTGATCGAGCAATCGGTGCTCGCCGCGGAAGCGCTGGCGGCGCAGTTCGGCCTCGATCGCCTTCGCAAGCTGCCGCGCCAGCAGCCCCCCGGCCGCCTCGCCACCGGAATCCGCCGACGTGGTCACATCAATGACACCGACGACCCGCTTCGAGACGCCGTCCGTGATTGGCGCCCCGATGCAGCTGAACTCGACGAAACCATCGATGAAGTGCTCGTGACCACCGACCTTCACAAGCTGCCCAGTCTCGATCGGCGTGCCCAGCCCGTTGGTGCCGCAGACCTCCTCGGAGAACACGAACCCGGGCGCCATGTCGACCCGATCCAGCAGGCGCGTCAAACGCCTGTCGCCGGTCCGGCGATCGATGACCCGAGCATCACTATCCGCCAGGATCACGCTGACGTCGAGCTCTCCGAGATCCTCCATGACCGCATCCAACACGCGTCCCGCTGCCCGCATGAGCCGGGACCGCGAACCCTCGAACCCGACGAAGCGTCCGCCGGCGCTCGGCTCCACCCCCCACGCCCGGGAACGCAACCAAGACATCTGGATCTCCTGGCGCACACCAAGAGTGATGCGGCCGGACGACTCAAAGAAGTGCTCGCGCGCCCGGGCCACGCTACCTGAACTGGCATCCACGGTCACAACCCACCCAAGGGGACCCACCTTCGCAGCGCCCTCGCTGCCTCCGTCACCTCTGCCGGATGCTTGACTCTACGCCGACTGGAGGACGGAAACATGCCCGTGGCGATACCAGACCAAGACCCCACTATTGCGAATCACGCATCAACCGCCCTCTCGACCATGCCCACGATGGCCACGATCAGGGGCCCGAGGTGACGTCTGCTTCCATGACCCCATGAGTATCAATCCCTCTGTCATTTGGTATTGGAGAGAATCACCGCGTGGTGAAAGCCTGGAGTCCACTGGGCGTACATCAACGACGAGGACAACCATGCACGCGTTCGCGATCTTCCAAGACGATCACACCGTCACCGACGTGGAGCTGCCCACCCCGGCACCCACAGGCACCGAGGTGCTGCTGCGAGTGGTCCGCTCCGGGGTGTGCCACACCGACACGCACCTGCGTGAGGGCTACTACGACCTCGGCAGCCGGGGACGTCTGAATCTGATCGACCGGGGCGTGACCTACCCGCTCGTGCTCGGCCACGAAGTCGTCGGCGTGGTCGAGGCATTCGGTGATGAGGCGGACGGTGTCACTGTTGGCGATCATCGCCTCGTCTACCCGTGGATCGGCGATGGGACCTGCGACGCGTGCCGTGCCGGTCACGAGAACCTCTGCCCGTCCCCGCGCAACCTGGGGGTGGCCCGTCATGGCGGCTACGCCGAATACATCCTTGTCCCGCACCCCCGCTACCTCTTGGACGTCGCGGGACTCGACGAACGGTGGGCGGCCACGCTCGCCTGCTCCGGCCTGACCGCATACAGCGCGGCGCGCAAGGCGCTTCCGGCCACGGCATCCGACCCTATCGTGGTCATCGGGGTCGGCGGGGTCGGGCTGATGGCGATCGCGACACTGCGCGCCCTCGGCCATGAAGCCGTCATCGCCGTGGACGTGCAGGAACGAAACCTGGAACTGGCGCGACAGCTCGGGGCGACCACCACGATCTCGGCCGCCCAGGACGATCTGGGCGCCGCCCTCGTCTCCGGCGCAGGCGGCCCGGTCGCGGCGATCGTCGACTTCGTCAACAACTCTTCCACCGCTCCGGCCGCGTTCGCGGCGCTGCGCAAGGGAGGAACGATGGTGCAGGTCGGGTTGTTCGGCGGCGAGCTCGTGGTTCCCACCGCGCTGCTCACCCTGAAGATCATCACCATCCAGGGAAGCTTCGTCGGTTCCCTCGGAGAACTCGAGGAACTCGTCGAGCTGGCACGGCGCGGTGCGCTCCCGCACATCCCGATCATCGACGGTCAGTTCACAGCTTCGTCGGTTCAGGAGTCGCTGGACCGCCTCGCCGCTGGGGGCGTGCCCGGCCGTATCGTCCTCAGCGCCTGAACCGCCGCCGGCAACCGCCCGGCGAGATCCTCGTGATGCCGCACCACATGCTGCGCCTCTTGCGAGGGACGAGCAGGCCCGACGTTGCTGCGACTCTGACGACGAGCTCTCCGAGGACGGCGCGTGAGGCGGGCCCACGGTTCGCCCAGGATGCGTCCGGATCGATCACCCACCTACGCGTAGTCGAAGAAGCCGCGTCCGGTCTTGCGCCCCAGTTCCCCTGCGGCGACCTTGTCGCGGAGGATCCGCGGGGGCGCGAATCGCTCGCCCAGGGTCTCGTGAAGGTATTCCGCGATCCCCAGACGAACGTCCAGTCCCACCAGGTCTGACGTGCGCAGTGGCCCAGCGGCGTGCCGGTATCCGAGGACCATCGCCTTGTCGATGTCCTCTGCGCTCGCCACGCCCTCCTCGACCATGCGCATCGCCTCCAGCGCGATCGCCACGCCCAGTCGCGAGCTCGCGAAACCGGGCGCATCGTTGACGACGATCGGGGTCTTTCCGAGCGCGGTCACCCACTGTCCGGCTTGCCGCCGAAGGTCCGGGTCTGTCGACGGCGTCAGCACGATCTCGACAAGCGCCGAAGGGGGCACGGGATTGAAGAAGTGCAGCCCGCACAGTTGTCCTGGACGGGCAAGCTGCCCGCCGAGGCCCGTCACCGACAGCGATGACGTGTTCGTGGCCAGCCATGCGGACTCGCTCACGACCCGCTCCGCTGTCTGCAGCGCTTCGACCTTGAGACGGAAGACCTCGGGCACGGCTTCGACCACGAGGTCCGCATTCTGAAGCGCCTGGAAGTCGACACTGACGTCGATCCATCCTGTCACGGCATCCGCGTCCACCGAGGCATCCCTCTCAGCGGCCTTCCGGAGCCCATCCGCCAGCCGTGCGCGGGCCGACTGCGCCGACGCCTGGTCACGCTCGATCACTGTGACCTGCGCGCCCGCCTGGGCGAACACCTGAGCGATGCCAGCGCCCATGCGGCCGCCGCCGATCACGCCGACCGTGGGAGGAACGGTGTTCATCGGGTCTCCTGGGGGCGGTCAAGGAATCGGGTCATGAGCTGCGTCTTCGCCTCTGACTCGAAGAGGATGGCCTGCGCGAGCTCGTCGACAAGAGGGTGCGCATCCCGCGGGGCGGCGAGCACGCGCTTGGTGATGCGGATGGCCAGCGGGTCCTGCGCGGCGATGCGGTCGGCGAGAGCATCGGCTGCCGCCAGCAGCTGTTCGGGTTCGTGGACGGCAGCGACCAGGCCGCACCGTAGCGCCTCTTCGGCATTCAACCGGCGGCCGGTGAAGAGGATCTCCTTGGCCAGCGGTTCACCGACCAGTTCGGCGAGCCGCCACGTCGCCCCCGCCGCGGCGAGGATGCCGATGGCCGTCTCCGGATTGCCGAACACGACCCGGGTCGACGCGATGCGGATGTCTGCCGCGTAGGCGAGCTCGGCTCCCCCGCCGATCGCGAAGCCGTCCACCGCGGCGATCACCGGCATCGGCAGGCGCGCGATGCGGGCGAACAGCCCGGAATTGATCCCCGTCAGCGCCTCGTCGCGTCCGCGTTCGAGAAGCTGCCTGATGTCGGCCCCGGCGGCGAAGACGCCCCGCTCGGGGGTTGCGGATCCGGTGAGGATCAGAATGCGGGGTTCCCGTTCCAGACGCGCACAGACCGTGTGAAGCTCGTCGACCATCTCTTCGTTGATGGCGTTGCGCACCTCGGGGCGGTGCAGCTCGACGCGCAGTCGATCCGCACTCTCGTGGAGTATCAGGGTGGTCACTGCTCCAGGCTCCCATCGCGGATCAATACACGTCCAATACCCGATGAGCCCGCGTCCCATGCGTCAGTGATATCAATCTGCGTCGTTACGGCGTCAAGGTGCTCTGCGCGTCGAACCCGTACATCCGCAGCTTCCGGTATAGCGTGGTGCGCCCGATCCCGAGGATCTCTGCGGCCTTGGACCGGTTGCCGCCGGCTTCCCGAAGGGCGGTGTCTATCGCGCGGTACTCGGATGCGGCAAGTCCTCGCAGCTGGCGGGCACGGGTGCGCATCTCCGCGGGCAGAAGGTCCGCGTCGAGCATCGAACCGGCAGCGTGATGCGCCGCCAGCGTCGAGATCAGCCCCCGCAACTCCGGGACACCCCCGGGCCAGTCCCACCGGGCCAGTGCTTGAACGAGCGCTGGACTCAGACTCGCCGAGTGCTCTTCGGCCAGTCGTCGCGCCAGGCCGACCACGCGGTCTGGGTCATCGTGTAGCGGGGGCAGATCGACGCGGGGAACCTCGCGGCCGAGCAGATCACCGACCGCGGTCCCTGGAACGGCGTCGCAGACGCAGAACACCAATCGGGCGGAACGGATGGGATCTGCCGCAGAGATCAGCTGCTGCAAGGACAACATGTCGCTGCCACTCAGCATTTCGGCGCCGCGGATGATCACCGACATCCCGCTGCTCAGCGCCTGGGCCGCCGACCGGATCGCCCCGGTGCCACGCAGCGCGAGGGCCTCGAGGAGGATCGGGTCGCGTCGGTCGCGATCGCGCAGCCATATCTGGGCGAGAAGGGTCTTGCCACTGTCACGAGGGCCATGAATCCCGACAATGCCGGTGCGTCGTCCGAGCGCTTCCAGGTGCGCGGTAAGGCTGGAAAGCCCGGTCTGCTCAGCGCGCCCGGCCGGTGCTGCGTGATCCCCTGGCAGTTCGACGAGGTATACGCGTTCACCGCCGCGGGCGCTGATGCGGCGGGCGGTGCTCAGCTGGCCCGCGAGCATGACGGACGTGACATCGTCCTGCCAGTTGTGCGCCTGCAGCTCGTCCCACAGCGTCACGTATCGTTCCTCCGAGAGCAGGGGCAGCGCACCCGTCGATGCGAGAACACCCCCTCGGCCGACGGCCAGCACAGGATGCCGGGCGGTGCCGTCCGCGAATCGTGCCAGCAGCGCCTGCAACTCCGGCGGGACGGTGTTCAGCAGCGCACCCCGCACGTCCAGGGCGGCCTGTTTCGCGATAGCCAGCATGGTCGGGTGCGATGCGGCAGCCGGGGCGGCGAGGGCGACGGAACCGACGACGCGGTGCGAGAGCGGGTCGTAGATCGGGGCACCGGCGCAGGCCAGAGCCTGCAGCCGGTCGTTGACGTGCTCCGCTCCGCGCACGAACACCGCCGACTTCTCCTCCATCGCCGTGCCAAGTCCGTTGGTGCCCAGCGCTGACTCCGAGAAGTCGAAGCCTTCGGCGGCGGAGACCTTATCGAGGCGGCGTGCGTGACTGGGGTCACCGACGTTGCGAGCGATCACACGCCCAGACCGGTCGCTGACCAGCAGCGCCACGCGCATGTCCGTGAGCGATTCCGCCCACCGCGCGAGCACGACCTGCGCGGTGTCCCGGAGGCGCCCCGCATGCCCGGAGAAGGGGTGGTAAGCGGGTGTCGCGGTCGGATCGTACCCGCCGGGTGCGGTGAACGAGCGGCGCCAGCTGCGCTCGATCTCGGGTGGGACGTCCAGCGTGCGCGGCGCCAAGCCGTCGGCGCCGACGCCGGCCTCGAGAAGCTGCTCACGGGCCCGCCGCACGCTCGCGGCCGAGTAGGTGTCGATGGACATGACCGGAACCTCGCGTCACTGCAAGTGGTGTCTCCAGTATCCGCCCACTATTGGGACTCGCCAATACCTAGTCTGCGGTAGATTGATGCGCTTGATGCATCGGTACGCGGTGATGGGGAAGGCGGTCTCGTTCGTAGGTAATGTCGGTGTAGCCGTGTGGGACGGGGTGACCGTGGTCGTCGAGGCCGACGAAGACGATCTTCTCGATCGCGAGGATGCGGTCGCGGGTGATCATGTTCCGCACCTCGGCGCGCATGGTGAGCGAGGTGCGACCGAATGCGATGGCACGCAACCCCATCTCGATGAGGTCGCCCTGCTGCGCGGAACTGACGAAGTCGATCTCCGAGATGTACTTGGTGACCGCGCGCGGGTTGCCGAGCTGGATGATGGCATAGATCGCCGCTTCTTCGTCGATCCAGCGCAGCAGGCTGCCGCCGAACAGAGTGCCGTGTGCGTTCAGGTCCTCGGGGCGGACCCATCGGCGTGATCGGAAGGTGATGTCGTCTGACATGGAGTACTCACAAGCACAATCGTGGGCCGGGACTCGTGCCCGGCCCACGATTTCAGCCGCTCAGACCGCGACGGGCTGCCCGATGGCGAACCCTTCGAAGTCCTTCGCCTGGATCTCGGACAGGATGCCACGGTAGGCGCCCAGCCCGCCGAGGTAGAACATGACGGCGTGCTTCTTGCCGGGGATGTTGGCTCCGAAGATCCAGGAGTCCGTCTTGGGGAACAGGGTGTAGTTGGCGATCGTGGTGCAGGTTTCGGTCCAGGAGTCCTCGCCCTGCTGCGTCGCCTCGATCAGGCCGTCGGCCTGTTCGGCCTCGGAGACGAGCGTGGTGATGAACTCGACCTGCGCCTCGATGCTGGGCACCAGATTCGTGAAGGGGCCGTTGGGCCCGAGGATCATGAACATGTTGGGGAACCCGGCGGTCATGATGCCGAGGAAGCTGGCGGGCGCATCCGCCCAGTGCTCGTCGACGCTGATCCCGTCCCGGCCGCGGATGTCGATGCGGCGGTAGTTGCCGTCGACCGCGTCGAACCCGGTAGCCAGCACCAGCACGTCCAATTCGTGTTCCACCCCGTCGGCGGTCTTGACGCCTCGCGGGGTGATCTCGATGATCGGGTTCTCCTTGATCGAGACCAGCTTCACGTTGTCACGGTTGTACACCTCGTAGTACTCGTGGTTGCGCAGTGGACGCTTCGCGTACGGCTGCGTCGGGGTGAGCAGTCGCGCCGTCTCGGGGTCTTTGACGGTCTCGGCGATCTTGCGGCGGATGAACGCCGCAGCCGCCTCGTTCGCCTCGGGATCGACGGCGATGTCGTTGAACGTGCCGAACATGAAGTAGAAGCCGTTGCCGCGGTCCCAGGCCGCCTGGAACACCCGCTCGCGCTCGGCTTCGTCGACATCGGCGGCCGCGACAGTGGATTCCTCGAACCCGAACGCGACGCCGGAGTTGCGCACCTGGTCCCAGATCTCCGGGAAGCGGGCCTTGTAGTCCTCCACCTCACCCGGGCCGACTGGTCCGTTGCCGGAGGGGACGCTGTACTGCGCGGAGCGCTGGAACACGGTCAGTTGGGCCACCTGCGGCGCGGCGGCGACGATGAACTGGGTTCCGGTCGAGCCGGTCCCGATCACGCCGACCCGCTTGCCCTCGATGGACAGGTCGTCCGGCCATTCGGCAGTGTGCACGAGGCGGCCCTCGAAGGAGCCGATGCCGGGGATGTCGGGAATGTTGGTGGCTGCGAGCAGCCCCAGCGCCGTCACCACGTAGCGGGCGGTGAAGGTCTCGCCGGTGGACGTGCCGGCTGTCCAGGTG
Source organism: Microbacterium sp. 69-7 (assembly GCF_001897985.1). Lineage (NCBI taxonomy): Bacteria > Bacillati > Actinomycetota > Actinomycetes > Micrococcales > Microbacteriaceae > Microbacterium > Microbacterium sp. 69-7. The sequence continues at coordinate 12,781 of NZ_MKRU01000003.1, forward strand.
TTCGTCGCCTCGTCGAAGACGAGGGAGGTGACCTCGGTGTTGAGCTGGAAGTCCTTGCGCAGGTCGTACCGGTCGACGACGGTCTCGAGGTAGCGGAGGATGTCGGGCTGGTCGATGTACTTGCGCTGCCAGTCCCACTCCTGCAGGAACTCGTCGTCGAACGAGTAACGGTAGAAGGGGCTTTCCGTGTCGGACATCGCGCCCGGGTACCGGTTCCAGTACCACGTGCCGCCGATGCCGGCGCCCTTCTCGAAGCCACGTACCCGCAGGCCGAGCTTTTCGCGCAGCGTGTACAGCTGGTAGATGCCGCCGAACCCGGCGCCGACGACGATCGCGTCGAAGTCCGTGGCGTGTGTGGATGTCATGGGATACAACTCCTTCGTTGGATGGTGGTCGGTGTGCGCGGTGTCAGCGGCGGAGCCACTCGCCGATGGCCTTCAGCTCCGCATCCACCTCGGAGTCACGTCCGGCCAGGAACGGGTAGACGTGCTGCTGCCCCTCGGCGATGTTCACGGTGACATCGACACCGGCTGCCGATGCCCGCTCCGCGACGCGGGTGGCGTTGTCGACGAGGGACTCGACCGAACCGGCGTTGAGATACAGCGGGGGGAACCCCGTGAAGTCGGCATACAGCGGATTCGCGAGCGGCGCCGAGGGACTCGTGGACTCTCCCAGCACGCCGGCGATCATGCCCTCCAGCAACGGGACGGTGATCAGCGCGTCGGTGTCGTCGTTGGTGACCAGCGTCGCGCCGCTGTTCTCCATGTCCAGCCACGGGGAGAACGCGATGACGTGCCCCGGCTGCGGCAGGCCCCTCTCCTTCAGCGCCAGCGGGATGGCGATGGCGAGGTTGCCGCCCGCGGAGTCGCCGATGGTGGTAATGTCCTCCGGGCGGATCCCCCGCTCCCGCAGACCCTCGAAGGCGGCGACCCCGTCTTCGACCTGGGCCGGGTGCGGGTGCTCCGGCGCGCGGCGGTAGTCCAGCACGAACGCCGTGACGCCCGCGGCCTTCGCGACGTGGGCAGCGAGTTTGCGGTGGCTGGCCGCGGACCCGACCGCGAACCCGCCGCCGTGAGTGAAGAGGAGAACCTTGGACCGGTCGGCGCCGGCCGGGAACGCCCAGATGCCGGGCACGCCGCCCACGACCTCCTCTTTATACGTGACGTCTTCCGGTTCGACAGTCGGCTGGTGCCACTCGTCGAAGATGCTGCGGAATAGGCGCATGTCCAGCTCGTGACTGGTCATGAGCCCGGACCAGTCCAGGTACAGGTCACGCAGCGCGCTCGGGATGACAGCGGTGGGGGTGGCGGACGAGGGCATCGGAGAACTCCTTCGTTGTGATGCGCCCGGCATCGCCCGAACGGTGAGGCGAGCCGAGTAGGGTCACCACCTACCTTCGGCGACGATCCGAGGAACGCCGTGTGCCGATATGGAACAGTGCGTCGTGGCCTCACGCCTGGGAGCGCGAGACACGGTGCGACCGCAGGATGCCGCGCTGAAGTGAGTGGTCAGCGGCGGGCGGCAGGGCCGCCATTCCCCTCCTCGGGGCCGGCGATCCTCGCGATCCACCGGGTCATTTGCCGCAACGGTATGGCGGACACGTTTACAACGCCGTTCCGTGCGAGGGCGGACGCGTCAGCGTCCCGAGGTCAGCGCCCCATGATCTCGGTCGCGATGATCTCGGCCTGGGCGTCGTGGTTCCGTGGGGCGGTTCAGGTGAGGCTGGCGCCGCCGTCGACGGGAAGGGTCACGCCGGTGACGTATTCGTTGGTCATGAGGAAGTGGATGGCGTGAGCGATCTCTTCCGCTCGGCCGATGCGGCGCAGCGGAATCCTCGCCGATCGCTCGGCGATCGCCCGCTCCCGGTCTTCGTTGGATCTGGCGAACAGGGGCGTGTCGATGGTTCCTGGACGCACGACATTGACGCGGATGGGGGCGAGCTCGAGCGCCATGGCACGGCTGAACACTTCGGAGCCGCCGGCGGCGGCGCTGAAGACCGCTCCGCCGGGGCGCGGACGATCGACCCCGGTGCCGGTGCAGAACGTCAGCGATCCGGTCGTCATCCGCGGCGCGGCGTATTTGCACACGTAGACCGGCCCCCAGAACCGGGTGTCCACGGGGCTGCGCAGCGCGGCGATGTCCGTGGTGAGCAGAGCACCGAAGGCGAAGGTCCCCGCGAGGTTGACGACGTGATCCACCGACTCCAACGAGTCGAACAGCGCGCGCACCGCGTCCTCATCGGCGATGTCGAGGGCGACGGTGCGGATGTCACCGCCGATCTCGTCCCGGGCAGCGGTCAGGCGGTCCGGACTCCGCCCGGCGATGGTGACCTGCGCGCCGGCGTCGTGGGCGATCTTGGCGGTGGCGAGCCCGATTCCCGAGCTACCGCCGATGATCACGACTGCAGCGTTCTCGAGCGATGTCGTCACGATTTCTCCGTTCGAAGGGGCTGGGAGGCTGCAGCGCAACCCCCGGGGCAGCAGGGTGCCGGTTACGCGGACCGTGCTCGCCGTTCGCGGGCGACGGCCTCACGGACTGCGGGGATCACGTCGTTCGCGATGGCGTCGTACTGGCTGGTGTCATCGCCGGCGACGACGAATCCCGAGAATCCGAAGCCGAGCGCGAGCGTGACGAGCTGATCGATCCACTGCTCGGCCGGGCCGTGCAGCAGTCCGCGTGTCGGGGTCGCCTGGAGCTGGCCGACGACGTTGGCGAGCCTTCGCACCTCTCGTGGATCGCGGCCTGCGGCCTGCGCCGCGTCATCGATGCGGCGATGGGCATCGTCGATCTCGGGAGCGGTCATCCTGCCGAGGCTGAGCAGCCACCCGTCGGCGAGGCCGCCGACGAGCTCGAGCATGCGGGGTTTGAACGCGCCGACCCAGATCGAGACCTGGTGCGCCGGGGCCGGGCCCGGCCGGGCACCCGCGACGCGATAGTGCGTGCCGTCGAAGCGAACGCTCCCCGTCCCGTGCTGGCCCCAGAGCGCCCGGATGATCGGGATCGCCTCGCGGAGGGCGTCGACGGCCTGACCGGGGGTGAGCCGGGGTGCGCCGTACGCCTCGATCGCGTCCCAGAACGCACCGGCGCCCAGGCCGAGCTCGACCCTCCCGCCGCTGAGCCGGTCGATCGTCGCGATCTGCTTGGCGAGCATCGCGGGGGGACGCAGTGGAAGGTTCAGCACGTTGCCGGCGAATCGGACGTGCTCCGTTCGCGCTGCGAGATGCCCGATGAGAGTGACGGTGTCGAGGAATCCGGAGTTGTACGGATGGTCCTGGAGCGTCACGAGGTCCAAGCCCACCCGATCGGCCTCGCGAGCGGCGTGCTCCAGTTGGGGCAGCGCCGAGGCGGCCGGGGTGATGAAAGACCCGAAGATGAGGTCGTGGTCGTAGTCCATGGTTCTCCCGTCGAATCGGCGACACCTAATCGCCCTGCGGAGGCAGGGCTGCGACGAGCGGGTGGTCGAAGGGGAGAACACCGGTGCGCGCGGCGCCGCCGGGTACACCGATCTCGTGGAAGAACTCGACGTTCGCCGCGTAATAGTCCTGCCATTCGTCGGGCAGGTCGTCCTCGTAGAAGATCGCCTCGACCGGGCACACCGGCTCGCACGCCCCGCAGTCCACGCACTCGTCGGGGTTGATGTAGAGCATGCGCTCACCCTCGTAGATGCAGTCGACCGGGCACTCGGCAATGCAAGTGCGGTCCTTCACATCCACGCACGGCAGGGCGATCACATAGGTCACGGGCACCCCCTCTCTCAACGACGATGGCACTACGGCAACGCTAAAATCTCAAGTGAACTTGAGGTCAAATCGATGAGGAGGCACCATGCCACCCGCCCCGGAACCGGACGAGCTGCTGACGATCGGCGAGATGAGCCGCCGCACCGGGGTCGCCGTCTCGGCCCTCCGGTACTACGAGGAGCTGGGCTTGATCGCCTCGGAACGCACCTTCGGCAACCAGCGCCGCTATCCCCGGCACATGCTGCGCCGCGTGTCGCTGATCTCCGTCGCCAAGCGCCTGGGCATCCCGCTCACCGACGTGCAGGAGGCGTTCTCGTCGGTCCCGCTCGACCGCACACCGAGCCACGAGGACTGGCAGCGCTCCTCCCGCGCATGGAAGCGGCAGCTCGAAGAGCGTCGCCGCAGCATCGAAAGGCTGGAGCACGAACTCACCGGGTGCATCGGCTGCGGATGCCTCTCGATGAAGGCCTGCGCGCTCCTCAACCCCGGCGACGCCCTCGCAGCAACCGGGGCGGGGCCGAGGCGGCTGGAGGACCTTCCGGGCGACTGAGGGCCGATGGCGCCGTCGCGCAGGCCGCGTTTGACCTCAAGTCCGCTTGAGGTTCTAGCGTGAAGGCATACGCCCCGAAAGGACCCCGGATGAGCACGTACACGCTGCCCGAGCTGCCCTATGACTACTCGGCCCTCGAACCGCACATCTCCGCGACGATCATGGAGCTGCATCACGACAAGCATCACCAGGCATACGTCACCGGGGCGAACGCGGCGCTGGATCAGCTCGAGGAAGCCCGTGCCGCGGGAAGCTTCGCGAATGTCAACAAGCTCGAGAAGGACCTCGCCTTCAACCTCGGCGGGCATCTGAACCACAGTGTGTTCTGGCAGAACCTCTCTCCCGACGGCGGCGGCGAGCCCGAAGGCGAGCTCGCCGCCGCGATCGCCGACCATTTCGGCTCCTTCGACGCGTTCAAAGCCCACTTCACCGCGACCGCGCTCGGCGTGCAGGGCTCAGGCTGGGCCGTGCTCGCGTGGGACGCGCTCGGAGCGAAGCCGGTCGTGTTCCAGCTGTTCGACCAGCAAGGCAACGCGCCCCTCGGCGTCACCCCCCTGCTCCAGCTCGACGTCTGGGAACACGCCTACTACCTGGACTACAAGAACGTCCGCGCCGACTACGTCACGGCGTTCTGGAACATCGCCAACTGGCAAGACGTCGCGCAGCGCCTCGCCGCCGTCACCGCCTGAGCACCCTCATCATCCGGCCACACAGGCCCGCACCCGGCACGGTCGCCGTCCGCCCACAGGCGGGACGGCGATGCTCTGCTTTCCCCACCCGAATCGAGCCGCACCCATGTCTTCCCGCCCCGAGCACATCCCGCCCCTCTACGACAGCTTCGCGCTGTACGGCAGCGGGGTCACTCTCGTCGCCGTCCGAGACGTCCCGGGCGACCAGGACCGCTTCTTCATCGCAGCCTCCGTCCTCACGAGCTCCGTGAACCCGTTCACGATCGCTCTGTCCGTCGGCCAGGATCGCGATGCCCTCCCCCTCATCACGGCCGGTGCCCCGTGGGCCGTCTCGGTGCTCTCCGTGCACCACCTCCCGCTCGTGCGCCTGCTCACCGCCCGCACGACGCGCGCCGAGCGGCTCGACGCCCTCGGCGCCGCCGGTGCGGAGGTCTCCCCCGAAGGTCCGCTCTGGCTGCCCGACGCGCTCGTGACCCTGTGGTGCACCACGCACGCCACGATGCCACTGCACGATCAATTGCTCCTCGTGGGCAGTGTCCTTCGCGGCAGCTCCCACCAGGCCGATCTGCCGCTGCTGCGCTGGAACCGGGACTTCCACACGGTCGCCGAACTGCCGAACGGCGAAGCAGCTATCCCGTCCCGCCGCCGCCCGGTCACCTCTCTCACTACGGAGCTCTCATGACATCCACCCACACCACCCCCACACCCGCCACACCCGTCACACCCGACGTCATCGACCCGCGCAGCATGCGGGTCATCTGGCTGCTGCTCGTCGCCGCCTTCGTCGCGATCCTCAACGAGACGACGATGGGCATCGCGATTCCGCACCTCAACGAGGATCTGCACGTGCCGCCCGAGCTCGGCCAGTGGATGACCAGCGGCTTCATGCTCACCATGGCGGTCGTCATCCCGACCACCGGATTCCTTCTGCAACGCTTCACCACGAGGCAGGTCTTCCTGGCCGCGATGACAGCGTTCTCCCTCGGAACCCTCGTGTGCCTGATCGCGCCCGGCTTCGTCATCCTGCTCGTCGGCCGCGTCATCCAGGCGCTCGGCACCGGCATCATGATGCCGCTGCTGATGACCACCGTCATGAAGGTCGTGCCGCCGCATTCGCGAGGAAGGATGATGGGTCGCGTCAGCCTCGTCATCTCCCTGGCACCCGCCATCGGACCGACCCTGTCCGGCGCTGTGCTCGACCTCCTCAGTTGGCGCTGGCTGTTCGCCATCGTCCTGCCGATCGCGCTGATCTCCCTCCTCATCGGGATGCGCTGGATGACCAACCTGGGCGAGACCACCAAGGCGCCCATTGACATCCTCTCCATCATCCTGTCGGCGCTGGCCTTCGGCGGCATCGTCTTCGGACTGACCCAGCTCGGCAGAGGCGAAGGCACGCCAGACGCCGCACCCTCCGGCATCACGCCTGCCACGCTTGGCGCGTTCACCCTGTCGATCGGCGTCGTGACGCTCGCCCTGTTCGTCTGGCGTCAGCTCGTTCTGCAACGCAAGGACAACGCCCTACTGGATCTGCGCGTCTTCCGCTCGCGAAACTTCACGATCGCGATCATCATCATGTCCGTCATCGCCTTGGCGATGTTCGGCACACTCACACTGCTGCCGCTCTACCTCCAGAACGTCGCCGGACTCGACGCCCTCGTCGCCGGACTCATCCTGCTCCCCGGGTCAATCCTCATGGGGCTCCTCGCCCCGCTGATGGGACGCATCTACGACGCGAAGGGCCCGAAGACACTGCTCGCCCCGGGAACGATCATCATCTCCGCGGTGCTGTTCCTGTACTCGTTGGTCGGTGCGCACACCCCGGTCTGGCAGCTGATCGCGATGCAGACGGCGATGTCGGTCGGGATGGCGATGTCGTTCACACCCCTGTTCTCTGCGTCCCTCGGGTCGCTGGAGCGCAGGCTCTACTCTCACGGGTCCGCCGTGCTCAACACCCTGCAGCAAGTCGCAGGAGCCGCGGGCGTGGCGATCCTCATCGCCGCCTACTCCAGCCTCCTGCACACCGGTGAACAGCAGGGACTCGACCCTGCCGACGCCGGCGCGTCCGGGACGCAGGCCGCGTTCCTCATCGCCGCGATCATCTCACTCGCGCCCGTCGTCCTGTCGTTCTTCATCCGCAAGCCCGCCGACCAGGAAGTCCCTGAGGGCGCCGAAGTGCGCGGATCGACCGCGTGACTCCGGGTCGGTTCGACGGCTCCGTCCGCGTCGCGTTCCGCACGACGGCGATCGTCGAGGCGTTCAGTTGGCTCGCCCTGCTCACCGCGCTTGTGGTCAAGTACCCGCTGCAGGGATCGCCGCACGGTGTGACCGTCGCCGGGTGGGTGCACGGCATCGCCTGGATCGCGTTCGTGATCGCGTGCCTCGCCGCCGCCATCCGATTCCGCTGGGCGTGGTGGGTGACGCTGCTGGGACTGGTGATGTCGGTGCTGCCGTTCCTCACTGTGCCGTTCGACATCTGGATGGAGCGCACGCGCCGCCTGGGAAAGTCCGGTCGTGCGTGGACCGTCACCGTTGCAGGCCGTTCCCCGGCGAGGAGCGTGGGCTCGGTCACCGCGTCGGAGGTCAGCACGGTGCCACGGTCGAGCACCGGCCCATACTGGTCGATCACGAGCTGCAGCGCCGCGTCATGCAGCGGGTGACCGGGCGCGAGCAGTTCGGCGCGGGGCGTGCCCTGAACGTCGATGGTGGCGGCGTCGAAGGTGATGCGCTCGTAGCGGCGGGCGACGGGTGCGCGCCCGGCGCGTTCGCGGATGCTCGCGGGGACGTGGGTGATCTCGTAGCGGCCCTTCTCGCGCCGCTCGATGCGTCCGCTCGCGCGGTCGAAGGCTTCGAGGAAGGCGTCGCGGATGAAGTGCGGCTGGAGGCGCTTGGCCTTGGCGTCCTCCATTTGGCGGCGCAGCTCCTCCAGGTCGGTGGGCGCGAGGGCTTCGCTGGCGAGGGCTTCGTCGTCGAGCAGTTCCTGGAGCCCGGCGGAGACGCCCTCGTCGATGACCGCCCACATCTTCGCCTTCACGTCGGGCTGCTCGCCGTAGCGGATCGCGTCGCGCAGCACGCGGGTCAGCGACAGGTCGCCGAGGGAGGTGCCGAGCACGTTGAAGATCTCGCCGTCGTAGGCGGCGCGCTGCTCTTCGATCTTGTCGAGCAGGCGGATGAACACCTCGCCCTCGCGGGTGTCCTCGGCGACGAGGTTCCACAGTCGGCACACCTCGGTCTGGCCGATGCGGTGGATGCGACCGAATCGCTGCTCGATGCGGTTCGGGTTCCACGGCAGGTCGTAGTTCACCATCAGATGCGCGGCCTGGAGGTTCAGGCCCTCCCCCGCGGCGTCGGTGGCGATGAGGATCTGCACCTCGGGGTTCGAGGTGAACTCGGCCGTGATGCGGCGTCGCTCGTAACGGGGAACACCACCGTGAATCGCGACCACGGCCTCGCGCCTGCCCAGGAGCTGCGTGATGCGCCGCTCCAGGTAGATCAGGGTGTCACGGTGCTCGGTGAAGACGATGAGCTTGCGCGGCTTGCCGTCCGGCGTCGTGAGCACCTGGCTCTCGATCACACCGCGCAACTCGCGCCACTTCACGTCCTGCTGCGAGTCCAGCAGCCTGCGGGCGTGCTCGGTCAATCGGCGCAGGTCCGCGATCTCGGTCTCCAGCTCGGCCGCGGTGCGCGCTGCGGTCGCCGCGTCGACAAGTTCCTCCTCGGCCTCCTCCAGCTCGGCCGCGTCGAGTTCGTCGGTGTCGAAGTCGCCGCTGTCGGGGTCGTCGCCGAGCAGCGAGGCGGGGGCTTCGCGCGGCGGGGCGTCGAGGATGCCGTCGAGCAGGTCGGCGCGGGTGCGCTCCAGCCGGTCGGTGCGGCGGCGCAGCGACTGGAAGATCGCCTCCGGGCTGGACGCGAGACGCCGCTGGAGGACCGTGAGCGCGAAGCCGACCGTGTTCTTCCGCTTGCCCTCCAGCCGGTCGGCGAGGTTCATCCCGTTGCGGACGTACTCGGTGACCTCTTCGTAGAGGTACTGCTCGTCGGGCGACAGCCGGTAGGAGGCGGTCTCGGCGATCCGCTCGGGGAACAGCGGACGCCCCTCGAAGGTGACCAGCTTCTCCTTCAACATGCGCCTCATCAGCCCGTCGGCGGTGCCGGTCTGCGCATGCCGGTCGCCGGGACCGGCAAAGCGATTCGCGGTCGAGCAGCGAGAGGAAGGTCTGGAAGTCCTCCTCCTTGCCGTTGTGCGGCGTCGCCGTCATCAGCAGGAAGTGCCGGGCGCGCTCGCTCAGCAGCTCGCCGAGCTGGAACCGCTTCGACGCCTTCAGCTCGCCACTGAACCAGGACGCGCTCATCCGGTGCGCCTCGTCCACGACCACGAGGTCGAACTCGGCCTGCTCGATCTGTTCCAGCAGCACTTCATTCCGGGCGAGCTGATCCATTCGCGCGATGAGCAGCCGCTTCTGCTCGAACACGCTCTTTCCCGGTGCGGTGTCCTCCGCGCCGGGCGCGAGAATCTCGAACTCCAAGCCGAACTTCAGCGCCAGCTCGTCCTGCCACTGCTCCACCAGCCCGCCGGGGGCCACCACAAGACAGGTGCGCACGTCGTCCCGGAGGATCAGTTCCTTGATATAGAGCCCGGCCATGATCGTCTTGCCCGCGCCGGGGTCGTCCGCCAGCAGGAACCGCAGCGGCGTGCGCGGCAGCAGCTCCCCGTACACCGCGCGGATCTGATGCGGCAACGGCTGCACGTCGCTCGTCGCCACCGCCAGCATCGGATCATGCAGCCCCGCGAGCATGATGCGCTGCGCCTCAGCAGCCAGCCGGAAATTGCGCGGATCGGCATCGAAGGGACGGCCGGACTCCAGGTGCGGCGCGATCTTCGCCTCGTCCTCACGGAAGAGCACGACCTGCCCGAGCGCCCCGTTGTCGTCCTGGTAGGTCACCTCGACCGCGTTCGCGCCGTGCATCTGCGCCGCCAGCACCGTGACGGCGCGCCCCGGCACGATGCCTGCTAGCCGCGCAGTCGCGGCGATGTCCTCTAGCCGCACGGCGACCCTTCCGACTCGAAACTCGACTTCGAGACTACCGACGAGTGCCGACGTTCAAGACGGGACGTGCGCAGTGAGCCAGGCGTTCACCGCGCTCTGCCATCGGTCGTGGTCAGAGTTCCAAGAGAGCGTATGACCGGCCTCGAAGACTTCCAGCGAAACAAGGTCAGGCCGAGAATCTCGGAGTGCTTGTGAGAGCTGTATCGGCACGGAGTCGTCGTGGGTGCCGTGAAGGATGAGCGTGGGCGCGGTGAGTTCCTCGGCACGAACCGTCCAGTCGAAGGATCGGAGCGGGATGCGCTCGGGCAGGCCGACCATCCGGGCCAGCGGGCGGAGCGTCAGCCACGGGATCGCGAGGCTCCCCGCGGCTGAGGGGAGTCCGCTGCGGGTGCAGTTCGCCTTGATGACTTCGGTCCAGTCGAGCACAGGCGAGTCGAGCACGAGACCGGCGATGCTGCGTCGATATGACGGGTGGTGAGCGAGCTGGAGCGCGATGGCCGCGCCCATCGACCATCCGAACAGCACGACCTGTCGGGCTCCGTGCCGCATCGCGTACTCGACAGCGGCCGCGGCGTCGTCGACCTCAGTGAAGCCGAGTGTTGAGCGACCGTTGCCGACTTTCGGGCCTTCGCCGTCGGCTCGGTAGCTGATGACGAGCGAGGTGTGGCCGCGCTCGGTCGCGGCGAGCACGCCGCGAAGGGTTCCGGCCCGGACGCTGCCGAGGCCATGAAGGTGGATCGCCCACGTTGACCTGGCACCGTCGCCGTCGATGCGCCAGGCTGGGGCAGGCCCCGCGCGGGTGTCGATGGTGATGTCGTGTGCATGAAGGCTGGCGTCGTGCGGTGTCGCGTAGTAGATGCCGCTCCAGGAGACGTGATCGCCAGCCCTGAGAGTGAGCCCCGATGCCGTGCTCGTCACCCGTCGTGCGATCAGAGTCGGTCCACGGTCGAGCACTTCCTCGGAGAGTTGCGCCCAGCCTCCGTTCTCGAACCAGAGGTTGTAAGCGCCTTCGGCTGCGGTCTGGGGAGTTCGGTCGAGCACAATGAGACAGGCGTCGCCGTCGTATTCCACTTCGCGGACGATCAGATCGTATCTTCGCGTGCTGGGGGCCGTCAGCCGCCGCGCGATCGCCCATCCGACACCCAACGCGCCTGCCGCAACGAGTCCGGCACCTAGCGCGACCCGTCGCATCACGAACTGCCCCCCTGGTCGACCCGGCTTCCTGGCGAAGCGGTGGTCCGTGTCGCCCTCGTGTCGAGTCCGAGGAGGTGGCTCTCGGCGCGATTCAGTAGGGCGCGCTCTGCTGCGCTGATGTCGAAGGTGACGCGCGGGTCGATCATCGCGTCGCGGATCTCAACGATCTCTCGGTGTAGACGGCTCTCCAAGTCATCCGCCCTCGCAGCGAGCGGGTCTGCTTGGCTCAGCCCAGGCCGCACGAGGGACGCCCGCTTCCAGAGAGGCTCCAACTGTGTCGCGAGGCCGACGGTGTGCTTCCGGCGCATGTCGTGCTGTGCGCGGCGGACGGCAGGCTGCGCGGCGAAGCCCGCGCATAGGAAAAGGAACGCGAGTAGAGAGAGCGGTTCGTAGGCGGGTTGGACGGCGCGCATGAGATCGAGATGTCCTGTGACGTGTGCGACGTCCATGATGAGCACGGCCAGGCACAGCGCGCCGCCGAACGCCGATCCCAGGCTCAGCAGAGCCGCGGGGAGACGCTGGATGCCGGAGCTGCGCAGATACTGCCGCGCGGCGAGGATCATCATCGTCGTGATTACGAGGAAGAAGTAGCTGAAGTTGATGATCGAGTAGGCCGCTGCTGCGGGTTGCGCGCCGAGGTCGATCATGAACCGAGTCGTGGTTGTGCCTCGGTCGATAAACACGAACGTCGTGGTGATCGCAAGAAGCGAGGTGAGGAGCACGGGGATGCCCACGGCGACCCGCACGAGCCTGGGGCGGTACTCGTCGGCCTTCATGACGCCTCGACCGAGAAAGAAGATCCCGGTCATCAGCAGCCCATCCGAAACGAGGGTCGTGACATTCGTCCCGCCAAGAAGCGGATCGGTGGCGAGGTAGATGGCGTCGACGTTCAGGGTCATTGCGACGGCAATCGTGAAGGAAGCGTAGGTGATGCTTCGATCCGCCCGTTTGCGGCGGAAGATGAGCAGGCTCGCCACGAGCGCCCACATGAGCGTCGCGACGAGCGCCTGGATCACCCGAAAATCTCCGAATAGCGGGACTCGGCGAACACCGATCCTCGGATGCCCGCGGCCAGCCGATCTGCGAGCGACTCGGCGGCGATCTCCGTCTCACTGTCGATGTCCTGTCGCTTGAGCAGGCGTCCGCGCGTGTGAGGAGGGATGTTGGGCAGCAAGACGTCCCCGGCTGTGCAATCGTCGCCCTCCGTGTGACCGAGGATCATGTGGGCCAACTCGTGAAGGACGAACTGCTGGCGGTGCAGTGCAGAGTCGCTGCGTGCGTGGAGCACGAAGTCCTCGGTGTCGGTGACCAGCCAGAGCGCACAGATGCCGTCGCGGGTGTCGAGGTCGGCGAGCTCGACGACGCGGAGCCTACGATGGCGCCGTTCCTGTATGGCCTGGAGAAGGTGCGCAAGCGTGAATCTGCTGCCGAGCCGCAGATCGGAGACGGCGGCCGTTACGGTTTCTTCGGTGTTCACGTTTACCCCCTCTCGGCCGAGCACTACTGGCCTCGGCTCCGTGGTGCGCGACACCCGTCAGTGCTCGGGTGTTCGCATCATTTCCTCGTCCAGGAACTTGCCGATGGCTTGGAGCGCCTTCGGCGAGATATCGCCGAGTGTGCGTGCAGCGTAGGACTTCACCTTCGCTGCACGCATCGCGCGCACGAGGTCGAGCTGGGCGGAGACCTTCTCCGGGGTTGCCACGCCGCTCTCCCCCGCAAGAAAGGCAGCATCAACGTCGAAGAAGTCCGCGAGTCCCTCGAAGACTGCAGTGTCCTGAACGTATCGGTGGCCGTTGACCATGTACGTCCATCGTGATCGAGACAGGCTGATGCCACGCTGTCTCAGATACTCCGCGATCTGCGAGTAGGTCGGTTCGGAGCCGGACTCGGCGACAGCGACATCCATCAGAAGTCGCAGGCGTTTGGCGAGGTCGTCAGCCGCAGCCTGACTTTCGTCTTCAGTCATCGTCGCTGACCCCCCTTCCCTTCGGGAGGGCGAAGGCATCGACGTAGCCCAGGCCCAAGGGTAGTTGTGCATGCTCAATCTACCCGTTGAGCATGCACAAATCAACCGTTGCGCATGCTCAACGTGCGGTGTTAGAACGGAGTCTCGGGAGAGTTTTGAGCATGCTCAACGGGGTTTCCCGACGAGCGGGAGGAGACGATTCCATGAGCACAGCGACCCGCAGCCTGACCGCGTTGCCCATCGGACGGCAACCGTCTCTTGGGAACCCCGGCGCACCTGATCGACAAGAGCCCCACGGCTCACGCCCAGGCGAGAGGAGGTGCCGAGATGACGATACCGGAAGCCTCGCGCGGAGAGCGCCAGCCTATGGATGCCGCCGCCCTGCTCGCCTCGCTCACCGGGCTGTCGCCGAGCGCCGCAGCGTGTCGCTACGCCGAGGCAGGCATCCCGGTCTTTCCCTGCGTCACAGGAGGCAAGCGCCCGCTGACCAAACGGGGATTCCACGAGGCGAGCACCGAACCGCGCCAGGTCGCTCGCTGGTGGGCGCGTTGGCCGCGCGCCAACATCGGGATGCCGACGGGTCAGATCTCCGGGCTGGAGGTCGTGGATGTCGACGTGCACGGGGCGATCCGCGGCTTCGCAGCGTTCGAGCTGGCCCGGCGCGAGGGGCTGACGGATCGCTGGGCCGCGTTCATCCGCACGCCCTCGGGCGGAGTCCATGCCTACTACCCGGCCGACCCCGAGCTGGTGCAGCCGTCCTGGCAGGTGGCGCGTGCTGGCATCGACTTCCGGGGATCGGGCGGCTACGTCATCGTGCCGCCCTCGATCATCGCCACCGATGCGGGGCCGAGTGCGTATGCCCTCATCGGCTCCGGGCGAGGCGACGCGGTTCCCGTCGATGCCCGCGCGCTACGGCAGTTCCTCGATCCGCGACCGGCGCGCCCGATGCCCGTCATCCCTGTCGAGCGAACGGACGACATTGACGTGGAGCGGATCGCCCGCTGGGTCGGAATGCGCGGCGAGGGCGAGCGCAACCGCGGCCTGTTCTGGGCCTCGTGTCGACTCATCGAGGCGGGTATCCCGCCCGACCGCGTGCGTGCCGCGCTGGGGCCGGCTGCCGAGCGCGCAGGCTTGCCCACGCCGGAGATCGAGACGACGATCCGCTCGGCGCACCGCGTAGCGAGGGGCGCACAATCCGCGCCTACCGCCAGTTCCGTGCCCAGCCATGCAGCTCAGCCTTCATCGGGTCAGGTGCTCTCGTGATCCCCGGCAGCACGCAGCAGCCGCGCGGGCGGATCGCCGTGTGGACGGCGGTAGCTGGGACCGTATTCATCGCCGCAGCCGCCTTCTGGCTGTCGTTCACGGCGCTCGCCGACCTCGCGCGACGCTCCGGCGTCGATGAGAGCCAGGCGTGGGCATGGCCGCTCATCGTGGACGGCATCATCGTCGTCGCCACGGTGTCCGTCGTCGCGCTCGCGGGGCAACGTGCCGCCTGGTATCCGTGGCTCCTGCTCATGGCCGGTGCCGCGGTCTCGGTCGCCGCCAACGCGATCCACGCGGTCGTCGCCGCTGACGCCGACGTTCCTTCGGCCCTCGCAGGATCGGTCGCCGCAGTACCGCCGCTCGTGCTGCTGGCGATCACTCACCTGACGGTGGTGCTCACTCGACGGTTCCGTGGAGAGCCGTTGACGCAGACGGCCGAGTTGGTCTCGAGCGCGGTCGAGTACCTGTCGCCGGAACCGTCTGCGCACCTTGCTCCTAGAGAACTCGCCCTGCGACTGAAGGAGGACGGCATGACGAACACCGCCATCGCTCGCGCGACCGGGGTGCATCCGTCCACGGTCGGCCGCTGGCTGGCGACGCCCGCGCTCTCCGCCGCATCGGAAGGAGGCGCGCTGTGAACGATGAGTTGCCGGAGGACGAGCACGCGCGTCGGCTTGCCGATGTCCTCCACACGCTGAAGCCGACTCCGAGCGAGGCTGCCGAGATCTCGGAGCTGGCGCGCCACACGGACCCGTGGCTCGCCGCGCAGAGGTGGCGAGGCGGCCACCCACTCCTGGAGCGGCTGAGCGCAGAGCACGACCGCAGCCAGGTCGTGTGGGTGCGCCCGACCGAGCTGCTCCCATCCGCCTCGGCCCGCATGATCGGGCGCAGCATCGACCTGCGCACCGAACTGGCGCGCCGCGTCGAGGAACGTCGGCAGACCTCGCCGCAGGCAACTCCGGTGACCCGGCCCGGCATCAGGGGGCGTGCCCAGGGCATCGCGCCGCTCTCCGCGTTCGGGCAGTCGCCCGCGCACCAGTCCTCTGTCAGCCGCGACCCGCTCCGCCGCCTGTGAGCGCGCCATGTCTGCCCAGGCCGCTCCCACGTCGTTCCGCACCCCGGAGGGACTGCGCGCGCTCCTGGAGCGTCTTCACGACGATGGGAAAGGCGCGTGGCGGCGCGACGTGGATGTCGCGGCGCTCATGGAGTACACGGCGGGTCGGTACGCGAGCCTCGCGCGAAAGCACGGCCTCGACCCGTGGGAGGCGGCGAGCGCCGCGTTCGACGCGATGCGCACCCCGGCCGTGCGCAACGCGGAAGATCCGTGGGCCGTCGTCACCCGGGCCGTGCAGGTCACACTGATCGCCGAGGAACGGGGCAATGGGCTGCTGTGCTCGACGCATCAGGCACGCAGGCCGCAATACAGCGGCTTCCACGACCCGGAGCGGTTCAGCGACCGAGAGAACCCACTCACCGACTACCACGAAGCGTTGCAGGTCGCGCCCGCGGGTGAGGACGAGAACGAATCGGACGACGAGGCATCTGGCGTCGTCCGTGCAGTCGAGGACGCGATCAAGCTACTGGCGCTGCTCGACTGGCCGGAGCAGACGGCGCGCGCGGCCATCGAGCACATCTGCACTCGACTCGGCGACGCGCCGTCGCGGGCGAGCGCAGCGGAATCGCTTCGGCGAGACCCACACGCTCGGGCCGTGCTCGATCTGTCGTCGACGAGCTGGAACGCGCTGCTCCGTGCGATCCTCGGCAACCCCGATCCCGATCAGGCCCACACCGCCGTCGGCCGCGGCGTGCTGTTCCGCCTTCTTGTCGGCGAGCCCCTGCGTGCGCTGCTCACCGATGACGACCTCGTGCTGCTGCTCGGCCTGAACGCGCCCACTCTGGCGGGGGCGAGGTGAGCACATGGCGGCGAGCACCGGGCACATCGAGCTGGAACGCACCATCGACTCCATCGTCGTCGGCAGCCGTCATCGCATGGAGCTGGGCGACATCGACGCACTCGCAGCATCCATCGAACGTGACGGACTTCTCCAGCCTCCGACCGTGACACCGGACGGCGTGCTCGTGTGCGGCGCTCGACGCATCGCGGCGCTGCGCAAGCTCGGCCATAAGAAGGTCAACGTCTTCGTGCGCTCCGGGATCAGCGACCGGCTCCAGAGGCTCATGGCCGAGCAGGCCGACAACGTGCTCCACAAGCCATTCACGCAGACCGAGGCCGCGGCGCTGTACCGCGAGCTGAAGACGCTCATGGCCGAGGACGCCGCTCGTCGTCAGGCGGCGACGCAGTTCGGTGCTGGCGGGAAGATCGCCGGAACGAGCGGTGGTGCCGTCACGGCACCACCGCTGATCGGCGCTCCGGGCAAGTCCCGCGCGCAGGCTGCGCTCATGGTCACCGGGCGCAAGTCGTACACGAGCCTGGAACAGATCAACGACCTCCAGCGGATCGCCAATGACCCCCGACAGCCGGAGGATGTGCGCGGCTTCGCCCGCTCAGAACTCGACGCCATCGACCGCGGCTCGTCGATCACCACGGCGCACGCCCGCACGATCGCCATGCTGGCGATCCCGCAGGAGGAACCCGAACCACCCGGCGAGCTGGAGTTGCTCGCACAGGAGGCGCTGGAGCGCGCGAAGCAAGGGCGCAAGCGAGGCCCGGCACCCGGACCAGCGTCGAGCGCCGTGCCGGTTCGCTATCCGGTGCGGGCGTTCACCCTCACCTGGAGCGACCTCGATCAGTGGTGGTCACACTACGACCCTGCTGAGGTCGGCACCGCGCTGAGTGATGACCAGTGGGAGCACTTCGAGACGATCCTCGACGCTACCGTCCGTTTCTTCGACGCGGCCCGCGCCGCCCGAACCGCCCTCCAACGTCTCGCCAAGGAGAGTGCCTGATGCCGCAGACTCGCTTCCCTCGTCGCCTCATGATCCTCCTGATCGTCGGTGCCGCCGTGCTTGCCGTCCTCGTCGGAGTCGGGCTCTACGGGTTGCTGCTCGCGCCTCGATCCGAGCCTTCGCCGGGCGGCAGCTCCACGAGCGACCCACCAGGCGCTTCCACCAGCGCACCGTCCCCGACATCGAGCACGCCGCCCGTCGTCCGTGAGTCCGACGACCCCGAGAGGTTCGCGCGAGCCGTCGCCATCGCGCTGTTCACATGGGACACCGCGACCGAGTTCGGGCCGACCGACTATGCGCAAGTCATCGTGGATGTGGGCGACCCCTCCGGCAATGAGACCGCCGGGCTCGCCTCTGACGTGCGCACCTATCTCCCGACCGCGGACGCCTGGGCGCAGCTTCGCACGATGCAGACCCGCCAATGGCTCGACATCAACGACGTGTTCGTGCCGGACGAGTGGGCGACGGCGCTGGGGCAGGCAGCCGAGGGACAGATCCTTCCGGGCACCGTCGCCTACACGATCACCGGCATTCGGCAACGCGAGGGCATCAACGGCACCGAGCCCGTGACCAGCTCCCACGAGGTCGCGTTCACCGTCTTCATCACCTGCGAGCCGACCTTCGATACCTGCCGCGCGCTTCGCATCTCCGAGCTTGACAACCCCCTGCGTTGATCGGCACCCGCATGAAGAAGTTCGTTGTGGCCATCGCCACCCTCGTCGCAATGCTCCCCATGAGCCTGGTCGGCGTGGGTCTGCTCGTGTCGCCCGCGGTATTCGCCGCATGTCTCTCGTCAAGCTCGCTCGTTGTCGGGCCGATCCCGGAGTCGCTCACAGCCACGACGCACGCGGGCGAGACCGTGACCCTCAACCATGAGCAGCTAACCCATGCAGCCACCATCATCACGGTCGGCGCGCAGACCGAGGGTGTTGGTCGCGCTGGCATCGTCATCGCGCTCATGGCCGCACTCACCGAGTCGCGGCTACGGATGCTTGCAAACTCGGCGGCGATTCCAGAGTCGAGCGATTTCCCGAACGACGGAGAGGGCAGCGATCACGACTCTCTTGGCATATTCCAGATGCGGCCGAGCGCAGGATGGGGCACCGTCGCGGAGCTGATGAACGCGACCTACCAATCGCGCGCCTTCTACGGAGGTTCGAGCGGGCCGAACTACCCATCACCGCGCGGCCTGCTAGACATACCCGACTGGCAGCACCTCGACCCTGGCGAGGCAGCGCAAGCGGTCGAGGTCTCGGCATATCCCGACCGCTACCAGAACTACCAGCCGGTCGCCGAGGCGATCCTCGCTGCACTCACGCGCCGCGCCGAAACCACGCCGGGCGGTACGCCGATCGGCAACGTACCCGAGACGACTGCCATCGTCTTCCCACTCCCGAGCGGGACGTGGGTGAACAGCAGCGACTTCGGGTGGCGCGAAGACCCCTTCACCGGTGAGCGAGCGTTCCACTCAGGAACGGACCGGGCTGCCGACGACGGCACGCCTATCCTCGCGCTCGCCGATGGCGTGGTCAGCTTCGCCGGGCCGTCGGGTGGCTACGGCAACCTCATCATCATCGAGCACACCATCAATGGACAGCGCATCGCCTCCGCCTACGCCCACATGTGGCAGAGCGGCGTCCTCGTCAGCGTCGGGGATCGCGTCGTTGCCGGGCAGCACATCGGCAACGTCGGTTCGGCGGGCAGGTCGACCGGAGCCCATCTGCATTTCGAGATCCGGCCAGGCGGGTCGAACGCAGCGGCGGTCGATGCCGAGCCGTGGCTTGCCGCCCACGGAGTTCAGAACCTCGATGCCGCAAGCACCGCGGCGCTCTGCTCAGCACAGATGGCCGCATGACATGGACATATTCCCCGACTTCGGAGCCGTCGGCGGTCAGGCAGAACTGCGCGCCATCGTTGGCGCGCTGCTGACCATCGTGCTCATCCTCGCCGTGCTCATGCTCGTCATCTGCGCCGCAGTGTGGGCGATCTCGTCGGCGAACGGCAACATCACTTCGGCTGTCCGCGCGCGCACCGGATTCCTCGTCTCCGTCGGAGCTGCCGCACTCGCCGGCCTCGGCGTCACCTGGGTCAACTTCCTGCTCGGCGTCGGCGCGAGCATCTGACGCCAGTCCAACCGGAACAGCGTGCGCACCTACCGGGTAAAGGCGTCCCTCGCCTGCTGAAGGAGCACACAGTGATCGACATCGACCCCAATACCGACGGGTTGCCCGGCATCGAGCAGCTCCGCGTCATCGTCGGCGCGGCCATGACGGTGGGGCTCATCCTCGCCGTCCTCGCCCTCATCATCTCGGCCGTGGTCTGGGGCTACGGGGCGAACAGCTCGAATCCGCACCTCGCCAGCCGTGGCAAGGTCGGCGTGCTCGTCTCGTGCGGCGCGGCCATCATCTGCGGGGCATCCGTCACCCTGGTCAACTTCTTCTGGAACGTCGGCCAGTCGGTCTAGCACCACGACCGAGTTGAGATGGCTGAGCCGATGAGTGTTTGTGATGTGCCCGTCATTGCGTCAGTGTGCGATGCCGTGGGTGAGGGAACCGCGTCGCTCATCTCCGCGCCGTTCGACTGGCTTGCGCAGGCAATGGGGCAGGCCGCCGCCTGGCTGTTCGAGAGCGTGTGGACGGTGTTCGACTCGACCACGCTCGTCGACGTGACCGGAAGCCAGTACGTCTCGGTCTACAACGTGCTGTTCGGGGTGGCGATCTTCGTCATGCTCGTCTTCTTCTGCCTCCAGCTCACCGGGCTCGTGCATCGAGATCCGATGGCACTGTCGCGCGCGGGCGTGGGACTCGCCAAGTCGGTGCTCGGATCGTTCGTCGCCATCACCCTCACCGCAACCCTGTTGGAGGTCACCGATCAGCTCACCATCGGCATCGTGCAGGCGACGGGCAACACGATGGAGGGCATCGGCGACCGCATGGCCCTGCTCGCCGCTGGGCTGACGACGATCAACATCGCCTCGCCCGGCGTCGGTGCGATCATCACGATCTTCCTTGCCGGGCTCGGCATCGCGGGTGCGGGCATCGTGTGGTTCACGCTGCTCATCCGTAAGGCGCTGCTGTTGGTCGCCATTGTCTTCGCGCCCATCGCACTCGCCGGGTTCACCTGGGATGCCGCGAAGGGTTGGTTCGGACGCTGGGCGGCGTTCGTCGTGGCGCTCATCTTCTCGAAGCTCGTCATCGTCGTCGTGTTCCTCGTCGCCATTGGGCAGATCAGCGCGCCCATCGACCTCGACCTCGCCTCGATCAGCGACCCAATCTCGGGCGTCGTGCTGATGTTCATCGCCGCGTTCGCGCCATACCTGACCTACAAGTTCATCTCGTTCGTGGGCTTCGACATGTACCACGCGATGTCGAGCGAGCAGGAAGCGAAGTCGGCCCTCAACCGACCCGTCCCGCTGCCGGTCAAGGCTCAGCCGAACGCGGCAAAGTCCGTCCTCGGAGGGCAAAGCGGCGCGAGAGGCGGGACTCCTCCCGCGCCGAGCACAGCTCCCGCTGCAAGTGGCGCAGCAGGCGGCGCTGCGGGCGCAGGTGGCGGGGCGGCCGCTTCCGGTGGCGGGGCGGCGGCGTCGGGGGGCGCGGCAGGTGCCGGGGCAGCAGCGGCCGGGCCTGCGGCAGCAGCCGTCGTCGGGGCGCAGGTTGTCAAAGCCGCAGCGACGACTGGCCCGAAAGTCGGTGCCGCGGTCGGCGGCGCAGCAGCCGGGCACGCAGAGACATCAACGCCGCCGATACCCGTGGCACCGAGGAGGGGGTAGAACATGGCCACCCCGCACCCTC
>NZ_MKRU01000004.1:0-29998 GCF_001897985.1 Microbacterium sp. 69-7
TCGACGTCTACGTCACCTTCGAGGGCGACAACAACGTCCTGCTCCAGCTTGTCTGCAAGCGCCTGCTCAACGACTTCGCGAAGCAGTTCAAGGGCGCGGATGCCGCGAAGCTCGCGTCCTTCGCCGCGAAGCAGACCGCCGGCAAGGTGTTCCACGGGGCGGGGCTGCGCCAGCTCGGTCAGGCCGTCACCGACTTCGGCTCCACCGCGCGCTCGGTCGAGCTCGGGCTGCGGGCCGAGCAGCAGCACGAGCTGCTCGCGGAGCGCGTGCGGCAGATGATCGAAGACATCGCCGGGCGGCTGCGCCCGGCATCCAAGGCATCGCCCGCCGAGGCGGCGGCGATCTTCAATGCCAATCAGGCCGAGCTGATCGAGGCGGCGCGGGCACACGGCGAGCTGCTGCAGTGGGAGGCGTTCAGCGACGGCATCGCCGGCATCTCCGATCCCGGCACGGCGCAGGTGCTGGGGTGGCTGCGCGATCTGTTCGGTCTGCACCTCATCGAGAAGCACCTCGCCTGGTACCTCATCAACGGCCGACTGTCGGCGCAGCGCGCGGCATCCGTCTCGAAGTACATCGACCGCCTGCTGCTGCGGCTGCGCCCCCACGCCCAGGACCTCGTCGACGCGTTCGCGTTCGAGCCGGAGCACGTGCGCGCACCCATCGCCTCCGGGGTCGAGCAGGAGCGCCAGCGCGAGGCGCGGGCGTACTACGCCGATCTCGCCGCCTCCGGCGAGGCCCCCGTCTCGGAGAAGTCGCTCAAGAAGAAGTAGCCGCGCGGCGGAGGCCGCCTGCCCCGCCGACTCCGCAGAATGTCACGAACTCCGCACGATTGCGCCCACATCGTGCGGAGTTCGTGCATTTCTGCGGAGTTCGTAGGTGAAGCTGCGGCACGTCGCGGGAGACGGCCGTACCACTGGACGCGCTCATGCCCCCGAGGGTAGCTTGTTTTGAACATGTTCAGAAAGGGGATGCCGGTGCACGAGCAGACACGGCGGCGCGTCGTCGTCGCCGGGGCGTCGGGCTTCATCGGGAGGGCCGTCGTCGAGTCGTTGCGCGCTCGTGGCGACGAGGTCACGGTCGTCGGTCGCACCGCCGGGGTGGCCTGGAACGACGCCGCCGCACTCGTCAGAGCCGTCGAGGGAGCCGAGGTCGTCGTGAACCTGGCGGGGAAGTCGGTCAACTGCCGCTACACCGACCGCAACCGCGACGAGATCCTGCGCTCACGCATCGAGACGACGCGCGCCCTGCGGACGGCGATCGCCGCGGCGTCGTCGCCTCCGGCCGTGTGGCTGAACGCGTCCACCGCCACGATCTACCGGCACCGCACCGATGCCCCGCACACCGAGCATGCCGGTGAGCTCGGCACGGGATTCTCCGTCGACGTGGCGCGGGCGTGGGAGGAGGAGCTTTTCGCGGGAGAGCTTCCGCAGACGCGCCGTGTCGCGATGCGGATGGCGATCGTGCTGGGCGACGGCCCCGCCACCCGGATGCTGACGACGCTCGCCCGCCTCGGCCTCGGCGGATCTCAGCGCGACGGCTGGTGGCTGCAGCACCGCCGCTACCGCGGCATCGGGCCGCATCCGAGCGGCGACGGGCGCGCGCCGCACCACCGCACCCGCGGACGCCAGCGCTTCAGCTGGGTGCACATCGACGACGTCGTGGCCGCGATGCACTTTTTGATCGAGCGTGACGAGCTGGCCGGCGTCGTCAACGTCGTCGCGCCGCAGGCCTCCGACAACCGCACGCTCATGCGCACACTGCGGCGCATCGTCGGCGCTCCCTTCGGGGTGCCCGCCGTCCGCTGGATGCTGGAGCCGGCGATGTGGCTGCTGCGCACCGAGCCGGAGCTCGTGCTGAAGAGCCGCTGGGTCGTCCCCGAGCGGCTGACCGCGGCCGGGTTCGTCTTCGCGCACCGTGACCTGGAGGAGGCGCTGCGAGCGAGTCTCGCATCAGCCGCCCCGCGCGGCGCCCGCGCCGGCGTCGGCGGGGATGTCGGCGCCCGCGGTTAGCCTGACCGAGTGGATGATCTGCGCGAAGGCCCGGACGGCCTGCTCCGGTGCGGCTGGGTGGGCGACGACGCCGAGTACCGGCGCTACCACGACGAGGAGTGGGGTCTTCCCCTGCACGGCGACTGCGCCCTCTTCGAGAAGATGAGCCTCGAGGGCTTCCAGGCGGGGCTGTCGTGGATCACGATCCTGCGCAAGCGCCCCCGATTCCGCGAGGTGTTCGCAAACTTCCAGCCCGCCGTGGTCGCGGAGTTCGACGAAAACGATGTCGAGCGGCTGATGGCGGATGCCGGGATCATCCGCAACCGCGCGAAGATCCTCGCGACCATCGGCAACGCCCGCCTGGTGCGGGAGATGGAGCCGGGTGCGCTCGACGATGTCATGTGGTCGTTCGCGCCGCCGGTGCGGGCCGAGGGCGAGCGTCCGGTCGCGTTCGCCGACGTGCCGGCCGTGACGGCGGCATCCGATGCGCTCTCGAAGGCGCTGCGTGCCGCCGGCTTCCGCTTCGTGGGATCGACGACGATGTACGCACTCATGCAGTCGGCCGGGATGGTCGACGATCACCTCGCGGGGTGTCATCGCGCGGTGTGAACGCGCGAGCGGGTCGACGCGGGACTGTGCGACGTCGCACCCTCGCGGCAGACTGTCGCCATGACACCGGCATCCGAACACGTCGCCGACTCCCACGGCCTCATCCGCGTCGTGGGCGCACGCGAGAACAACCTGCAGGGCGTCGACGTGGAGATCCCGAAGCGTCGGCTCACGGTCTTCACCGGCGTCAGCGGCTCGGGCAAGTCGAGTCTCGTCTTCGGGACTCCAGCGGATGAACGACCTGCTCCTGCTCCTGCGTGACAAGGGCAACACGGTTCTCGTCGTCGAGCACAAGCCCGAGGTCGTCGCCATCGCCGACCACGTCGTCGACCTCGGACCCGGTGCGGGCCGCGCCGGTGGACGCATCGTGTACGAGGGCGACGTCGCGGGGCTTCGTGCCTCGGGAACGCTCACTGGCACCCACCTCGATCACCGTGCGCGACTCAAGACTGCGACGCGTACGGCGCGCGGCGCACTGCAGATCCGCGGCGCCAGTCTGCACAACCTGCGTTCCGTGGACGTCGACGTGCCCCTCGGCATCCTCACCGTCGTCACGGGAGTCGCGGGATCGGGCAAGTCGTCGCTCATCCACGGCAGCCTGCCGGCGTTCGACGACGTCGTCGTCGTCGACCAGACGGCCATCAAAGGCTCGCGCCGTTCGAATCCGGCGACCTACACCGGTGTGCTGGATGCGATCCGCAACGCGTTCGCGAAGGCGAACGGCGTCAAGCCTTGATTGTTCAGCGCCAATTCCGAAGGCGCCTGCGCCGCGTGTCGAGGCCTCGGTGTCATCATCACCAATCTCGGGTTCACACAGAGTGTCGAGACCCGCTGCGAGCTGTGCGGCGGCAGCGGGTTCAGCGACACCGTCCTCGAGTACCGGTGGCAGGGCAAGACGATCGCGGAGGTGCTGGCGATGTCGGCCGACGAGGCTGCCCCCTTCGTCGGCACGGGGCCGGCCCACGCGGTCCTGCGGCGGATGATCGACGTCGGGCTGGGCTACACGACGCTGGGCCAGTCGCTCTCCTCGCTGTCAGGCGGTGAGCGGCAGCGTCTGAAGCTCGCGATCGCGATGGCCAAGCCCGGCGCCGTGTACGTTCTCGACGAGCCGACGACCGGCCTGCACCTCGCCGACGTCGACAACCTGCTCGCGTTGCTGGATCGTCTCGTGGATGCCGGCAACTCGGTGATCGCGATCGAGCACCACCAGGCGGTCATGGCGCACGCCGATTGGATCATCGACGTCGGTCCGGGCGCCGGTCGCGAGGGTGGTCGAGTCGTGTTCGCGGGAACACCTGAGGACCTGATCGCCACGGGTGAGACGCTCACGGCTCGTCATCTGGCTACCTACGTCGGAGCAGGACGATCCAATAGTGGGTAGTTCTCCCCATGCGCAAGGCCACGCAGCCGTTGATTTCGTGACGTAGGCTATCCGGGTCTGCACGACGTGTGCGCCTGCTTCAGCAACAGGTCCCGACGCCACGCAAATGAATACGAGCCCGGAGGGGAGCCGAGCCCACAATGAAGTCCTTTGCGTGGCTTCGCGCGCGCCCGCGTACGCTGATTTCTACCGCCGCGGTCACCGCGGCCGCCCTCGTGGTCGGCTTCTTCGCGGTGTCGTACGAGGGTAAGCCGACGACCGAGGTCGACCTCAACGACGGCGGCGTGTGGGTCACGAAGCAGTCCAGCCTACTGATCGGCCACTTCAACCACTCCTCGCGCGTGCTCGATGGCGGACTGCGCGCCGGCACCTCCGACTACGACATCCTGCAGAGCGGCACCCGTGTGCTCGTCGTCGACTCGACCGCATCGTCGATCGCGGCCGTCGATCCCGCTCGCGTGATCATGTCCGACTCGGCCGAACTCAAGCCCGGGTCCACCGTCGCGATGGGCGCCGACACCGTCGCGGTCATCGAGCCCACCGGTTCACTCTGGACGAGCCCGTTCACGGCGATCAGCGGCATCGGGGCCCAGGGCGCCGAGCCCGTCGCCGACGAGGGCAAGAACGCGAAGATCGCCGTCGGCGTCGATGGCACGGTCTACGCCGCCTCCGCGTCGGAGGCCACCGTCCGTTCGTACGGCCAGGGCGACGACGGCACCACCGTGCAGAAGTCGTCGCGCGATCTTCCCGGAGTGACGGCCGACCACACCCTGTCGATCACCGTCGTCGGCACCACGCCGTACGTGCTCGACCACGACACCAACACGCTCTACGGCGGCGACGGGCTGCGCGTGCAGGTGCCGGGCGACGCCGTGCTGCAGCAGCCCTCGGGCACGGCCGACGCCGTGACCCTCGCGACGCCGACGTCGCTGGTGCGCATTCCCACGGGTGGCGGCGATCCCCAGACGATCGAGGCCGGCGGCTCGAAAGGCACCCCCGCCGAGCCGGTGTACGTCGCCGGCTGCGCCTACGGCGCCTGGTCGGGCAGCGGGCGCTTCGTGCGCGACTGCCCCGGCGACGCCGACGACGCCGCACGGGACGTTCCCGGCGTCGAGTCGACGAGCGTGCTGCACTTCCGGGTCAACCGCGACGTCGTCGTCCTCAACGATGTCTTCGGCGGTGCCGCGTGGATGGCCTCGGACTCGATGCAGCGCGTCGACAACTGGCAGGACATCACGCCGCCCGAGGGCGACGGCGACGACGAGGAGAAGACGACCGAGGAGACGGTGCAGACCACGCTCCCCGAGCGGACCGACCAGAACACGCCACCGATCGCGCAGGACGACCAGTACGGCGTGCGACCCGGCCGCACGACGGTGCTGCCGGTGCTCGATAACGACACGGATGCCGACGGCGACGTGCTCGTCGCCGCACCCGCCTCGACGCCCGCGTTCGGCAGCGTCGAGCCCATCAACAACGGGGCCGCTCTGCAGTTCACCGCTCCCGACGGGGCGACCGGCTCGACGAGCTTCCGCTACACCGTGGAAGACGGCCGTGGCGGCGAAGCCACCGCGACCGTCACGGTGACGGTGCACCCGTTCGATGTGAATGCGGCTCCCGTTCAGAAGCGCACCACGCCCATCACCGTGGAGTCCGGCGGCACGGCCTCGTACAACGTGCTGTCGGACTGGATCGACCCCGACGGCGATGACATCTTCCTCAAGGATGTCGCCGCGGACGGAGGCGACGAGGCGGACTTCACGCCCGATGGGCAGATCACGTACCGGGCGATCGGCGGCGTCCAGGGCCGCAAGGACGTACCGATCGTCGTGTCGGACGGCACGGCCGACGGCCCCGGCATCGCGCGCTACGACATCCGTCCGCTCGGCACGACGGTTCCGGTCACCAACTCCGACCACGTCGTCACGCAGGTCGGGCGCACCGTGACGGTCTCCCCGCTCACGAACGACACGAGTTCGGGCAGCGAACCGCTACGACTGACCCGCGTCGACGAGGTTCCGGGCGCGACGATCGTTCCGGACTTCGCGAACAAGACCTTCACGTTCACGGCGTCGAGCCCCGGAACGTACTACCCGCAGTACCTGGTGTCTGCCGGCCCCAACTCGGTGCCGGGTCTCGTCCGCATCGATGTGCTCCCGGCATCCAACGAGGACCTGCCGCCCGTCGCCGTGCGCGACGTCGCTCTGCTGCCTGTCGGTGGCGACGTGCTCGTCAACGTGCTCTCCAACGACACCGACCCCGCCGGCGGCATTCTCGTGGTGCAGTCGGTCAGCGCCGTCCCCGGCTCCGGTGTCGCAGCCGCGGTGCTGGGCCACGAGACCGTGCGCATCAGCGACGTCGGGTCGTTGAGCACGCAGGTGCGCGTCGGCTACACGATCTCCAACGGTGCGCGCACAGCCGAGGGCGAGATCGTCGTCATCCCGGTGCCGCCGCCCGCGAAGCTGCGTCCTCCGGTCGCCAACGACGACCAGGCCGTCGTGCGCGTCGGTGACACGGTCACCATTCCGGTGCTTGCGAACGACTATCACCCCAACGGCGACACGATGCACGTCGCCCCCGACCTCGTGCCTCCTCTGGTCGACCCCGCCGACGGCGAGGCGTTCGTCTCCGAGGACAAGGTCCGCTTCCGCGCCGGCAGCACCCCCAAGACCGTCTACGTCACGTACGAGGCTGTCGACTCGACCGGTCAGCGCGACGCAGGGTACGTCACGATCCAGATCCTGCCGCGCAATGACGAGGCCAACTCCGCGCCGAAGCCGCGCGATCTCACCGCGCGCACGCTGAGCGGTTCGACCGTCACGATCCCCGTGCCGCTGGACGGCATCGACCAGGACGGTGACTCGGTCGAGCTGGTCGGCATCGCCGACGCGCCGAAGAAGGGGCGCATCGTCGAGACCGGCGCGAACTCGTTCACCTACGAGGCATTCGGCGACTCCGCGGGCGTCGACCGGTTCTCCTACCGGGTGCGCGACAGCCTCGGCAAGGACGCCACGGCCACCGTGCAGGTCGGAATCGCACCCGCGGCATCCGTGAACCAGGCGCCTTACGCGGTGCGCGACACGGTGACGATCCGCCCGGGACGCGAGGTCGCGGTGCCGGTCCTCGCCAACGACTCCGACCCCGACGGCGACGAGTTCGGCTTCGCCCCGGACGACCCGGTGACGCTGCCGCCAAACGTCCCCGGCCTGAAGGCGCGCGTCAGCGGGAAGTATCTGCTCATCACGGCTCCGAACGAGCAGATGAACACGTCGCTGCAGTACGCGATCACCGACTCGCGCGGCGCGCGGGCCTCGACCAGCGTGCAGATCACCGTCGACCCGAACGTTCCGCTCGAGCGTCCCATCGCCCGCGACGACCGCGTGCGCGCCGAAGACGTCAAGGACGGCACTACGGCCGATGTGGCGGTGCTCGAGAACGACGACGATCCCGACGGCACGAAGAGCGATCTCACGGTGACCCTCGGTGCGGGCGGGGAGAACGCGCGCGTGGGCGCAGACGGCACCGTCCGTGTGCAGGTCACCGACCAGCGTCAGCTCATCACCTATACGGTCACCGACCCCGACGGCCTCACCGACTCCGCCTTCATCCGCGTGCCGGCGCTGTCGGAGCTGCCGCCGAGCCTCATCTCCACCAAGCCGGTCGAGGTCAAGAGCGGCGAGACGATCTCGCTTCCGCTCTCGCAGTACGTCCGCGCGGCCGGAGGCAAGAGCGTCGTGATCACCGAGGCCGCCAAGGTGTCGGCGGTGCACGCGAACGGCGCGAGCCTCATCAAGGACCAGCAGACTCTCGTCTACACGTCGGCCGACCGCTACTTCGGCTCCGACGCACTGACCTTCGAGGTCACCGACGGCGACGGCCCCGACGATCCGACCGGTCGGAAGGCCACGCTGACGATCCCGATCACGGTGCTGCCGCCCGACAACCAGTCGCCGACGATGCTCGGTGCCTCCATGAACGTCGCGCCCGGTGAGGACGCGGCCGTGCTCGACCTCGCGGCGCTCGCGACGGATCCCGATCCCGGCGATCAGGGCAAGCTGAAGTTCGCCGTCAAGGGCTCCACGCCCGACGGACTCACCGCCTCGGTCGACGGCACGCAGCTGAAGGTGTCGGCCGCGGCATCCACGAAGAAGGGGACGCGCGCCGACCTGACGGTCACCGCCGACGACGGCACCACGACGCCGGCGGACGCGACGATCTCGATCACCGTCACCGCGTCGACGCGGCCGCTGGCCAGCGCCAACGACGACGTCATCGCCGAGTCGGCCCAGGGCTCGACCGAGTCGGTGCCCGTGCTCGCCAACGACGTCAACCCGTTCCCCGACACCCCGCTCAAGATCGAGAGCGCGGTGCTGGAGACCGGGCAGGCCCAGGTGGCCGTCAAGGGCGACCGGGTGGAGGTCACCAGCGACAAGGCGTTCGTCGGCACCGTCATCGCGCGCTACCGCGTGATGGACGCGACCGGAGACCCCGACCGCGCCGTCGAGGGACGCATCCGCATCACGGTGCAGGGAAAGCCGGATGCCCCGGGTCGCCCCGTCGTCTCCAGCATCCAGAGCCGCACGGTCGTGCTCTCGTGGACCCCGCCGACCGACAACGGGTCGCCGATCACCGGGTACACCGTCACGTCGACGGCGAACAACTACCTGAAGCAGTGCGCGTCGACCACGTGCACCCTGGACGGGCTGACCAACAACGTCGAATACAACTTCGTGGTCAGCGCCAGCAACAAGGTCGGCACGTCCGACCCGTCGCTGCCGTCGGAGACCGCGCGCCCCGACGTGCGCCCCGACACCCCCGCGCCGCCGACGCTGCAGTTCGGCGACCGCAGCCTCACCGTGTCGTGGGTGCCGCCCCGCTCGGAGGGCTCGCCGGTCACGTCGTACACGCTGGAGATCTCGCCGGCGCCGCCGTCGGGCATCGTGCAGAAGACGGGCGTCACCGGAACCTCGATCGTCTGGGATGGCCTCGAGAACGGGGCGTCGTACCAGGTGCGCGTGCGCGCCCACAACAAGGCGCCGGATCCGAGCGAGTTCAGCCCCTGGTCGGCGTCGATGGTGCCGGCCGGAAAGCCGGACGCGCCCGCCGCGCCCACCACGACGCTCCTGTCGCCGGTGGGCTCGCAAGCCCAGATCCAGGTCGACTGGAAGGCGCCCGCCAACAACGGCGACGCGATCTCCGGGTACGAGCTGCGCGTCCTGCGCGGCGGTTCCGTGGTGAACACCATCCCGGTCTCGGGCAGCCAGACGAGCCAGGCCGTCAAGGTCGACACCTCGACGACGGACTACACGTTCGACGTCCGCGCTCAGAACAAGGCCGGCTGGGGCGACCGCAGCCCGCAGTCCGCCCCGCGCCGCGGTGTCACCGCTCCGGCGGCGCCGACGGGGGTCGCCGCCACCGAGGGCAACAACGCGGTGGGTGTGACGTGGCAGGCCGGTTCCGGCAACGGCGCGAACGCGAACGAGATCCAGTATCAGTACTCCGTGAACGGCGGCGGCTGGCGCGGCGACTGGGTCGGTGGCGGCACCAACGGCGCCGGCACGATCGGCAACGGCCAGGTCAACAACAACGGCACGTACACGATCCGCGTGCGCGCCGTCTCGACCGTCGACGGCAGCACCTACGCCAGTGGGGCCTCCAACGACTCGAACGCCGTGTCGCCCTACGGGCCGATCGGCAACCCGTCAGCGAACGCCTCGGCATCCGGGACGAACATCACGTACTCGTGGTCGTCGCCGTCCCGCAACGGGCGCGACATCGCCACCGAGGTGTACATCGACGGAGGCCTCGTCAGCCGCGACGCGAGCGGCTCCATCACGCGCGGCTACGGCTACAGCGAGACGCACAGCATCGAGGTGCGCACGAGCGCGGCCGGTCAGACGACGACCGCGTCCGACTCGGCACGCACGGTCGATGCCCCGCCGCCCCCGCAGCCGCGGGTGTGGGTCAGTCGTGGCGACTACGTCCCGGGCGGCGGATGCGTCAACGGTTGCTACAAGTACGTGGTGAACACGCAGAACTTCCCCGCCGGCCGGTACAGCATCCAGTGTTGGCACGACACCGGTGGCCCTACGCAGTTTGGCGGCACGTTCGCCTTCAACCTGCCGGCGAACGGCTCCGTCCAGCTCGAGTGCTGGAAGGGCGCCGACGGCAACAACGCGTGGGTCGACATCCTCGGATGGGGCGGGTCGGTCGACACCGAGAAGACATGGTGGCCACGGGGTTGACCCGGCCGCATCGATCAACGACGACAAGGAACGAACGAATGAGCATGACCCCCGAACAGGCCGCGTGGTTCCGCGACACCTTCACGCGTCTCGTCGACAACGTCGATCAGGCGCTCCTCGGCAAGCGCGAGGTCGTCGGCCTCGTGCTCTCGGCGATGCTGGCTGAAGGCCATGTGCTGCTCGAGGACGCTCCCGGAACGGGAAAGACCAGCCTCGCCAAGGCGATCGCCGCGTCGGTGCAGGGCACGAGCACGCGCATCCAGTTCACGCCCGACCTGCTGCCCTCCGACGTCACGGGGGTCACGATCTACGATCAGCAGAACCACCGGTTCGAGTTCCACCGCGGACCGGTCTTCTCCTCGATCGTGCTGGCCGACGAGATCAACCGTGCCTCGCCCAAGACGCAGTCGGCGCTGCTGGAGGTCATGGAGGAGTCGCGCGTCACGGTGGACGGCGTGGCCCACGAGGTGGGTCGACCGTTCCTCGTGATCGCGACGCAGAACCCCATCGAGCAGTCGGGAACGTACAAGCTGCCCGAAGCGCAGCTCGACCGCTTCATGCTGAAGACCTCGATCGGCTACCCGACGCTCGCCGTCACCGAGCGGATCCTCGCGGGGGCGGTCGACCGCAACCCGTCGGCATCCCTCGGCGCCATCATCACCACGAGCGCGGTCGCCGACATGGCCGACCTTGCCGCCACCGTGCACGTCGACCCCGTGGTCGCGCGGTATGCCGCGCAGCTCGTCGAGCACACGCGCGCGTCGGAGGCGACCCGCCTCGGCGTCTCGGTGCGCGGAGCGATCTCGATGATGCGCGTCGCCAAGGTCTACGCGGCCGCGCAGGGTCGCCACTTCGTGGTGCCCGACGACGTGAAGACCCTCGCCGTGCCGGTATGGGCGCACCGCCTCGTGCTCGACCCCGAGGCGGAGTTCTCCGGAACGACCGCCGAGAGCGTCGTCCAGCGGGCGGTCTCCGCCGTGGAGGCCCCCCTGGCGCGGGCCGCCAGCTGATGTCGCCGGCACCGGACACTCTCACCCCGTCGCGCCGCGCGCGCCGACGGGGCGACGTCTCCGGCGCGCCCGCGGATGCCACCACGCCCGCCGCCCAGACCCCGCCGACGCCGGATGCCGGGGGTGATCCTGACGGCGGCGACGCGCCTCTCGTCGCCCCGCGTGAGGCGACCGCGGCCGAGCGTCGCCGGGAGCGCATCGAGGCGGTGCGCCGCCGCGTCGTCCGCGTGCTGCGGGCGATCGGCGACGTGGTGCAGCCGCTCGGGTGGGTGCTGATCGCGACCGCCGTGCTCGTGTGGTGGCTGGCCTTCGCCTACGGCTGGCGCGAGTTCCTCGTCATCGCTGCCGTGATCACGGTGACGCTGATCATCAGCCTCGGCTTCCTCTTCGGCCGCACGACGTACGAGATCGGGCTCGACCTCACGCGCACCCGCGTCGTCGTGGGCGAGCGCGCCGTCGGCGGGCTCATGCTCGCCAACCGCACGCCGCGGACGCTCCTTCCCTCCGAGGTCATCCTGCCCGTCGGCGCCGGCCGCGGGGTCTTCCAGGTGCCGCGCCTCGCTCCCGACGAGGAGCACGAAGAGGTCTTCGCGATTCCGACGACGACACGCGGCGTGCTCTCGGTCGGACCCGTCAGCGTCCGCCGCGGCGACCCGCTGGGCCTGTTCGAGCGCGCGCACGACCGCCGCCAGGCCGTCGACCTGTACGTCCACCCGCAGACCACGGCGCTGGACGGCCTGTCACTCGGGCACCTCCGTGACCTGGAAGGTCTGCCGGTGCAGCACCTCGCGCGCGACGACGTGTCCTTCCACGCGCTGCGGGAGTACCAGCCCGGCGACGACCTGCGCCACGTGCACTGGAAGTCGACGGCCCGGGTCGGTGAGGTGATGGTGCGCCAGTACGAGGAGACGCGCCGCTCGCACTTCGTGGTGGGCCTGTCCACGCTTCCCGACGAGTATCGCGAGGCGGCGGAGTTCGAGCTCGCCATCTCGGTCGCCGGCTCCATCGGTCTGCGCGCCCTGCGGGACTCGCGCGTTCTCGACGCCCGCACCCAGCAGGGGCCGCTGCGCTCGCTCAGCTCCCGTCGCTTCCTCGACGAGCTCTCGATGCTCGGGCACTCGCGCGCCCGGCTCGGCGGCATCGTCGCCCTCGCCGGCGGCATCGCCGCCCACGCACCGGATGCCGCGGTCGTCGTGCTCGTCACCGGATCGCGCACCGACGCGGCCGAGCTCCGCCTCGCGTGCTCGCGATTGCCGCTCGGCGTGCGCGCGCTCGCGGTCGTCGCCGACACCCGGATGGATGCGCCGGCGCTTCAGCGCATCGGCGAGGCCGATGTCGTCACCGTCGGCGCGCTCGACCAGCTGCCCCGCGCCGTGCGGAAGGTGCTCTCGTGAGCGCGCGTCTGCGGCTGCCGCGTCGGCTCCCGCGCTCCACCGCGCGTGCGGAGACGACGCGCGAGCCGCGCGTTCTCGTTCTCGATCTGACCGCCGCCGCGCTGCTGCTCGCCGTGTCGATCATCGGGTTCGCCCCCACCTTCGACTCGCCGCAGTACCTCGTCGCCGCCATCGGCGGTCTCGCTCTCGGGCTGGCGCTCGCGTGGGCGGGGGCGCGGTGGCGCCTCGGCGTGCTGAGCCTGGCCGGCGCGACGATCGGCGCCTACGTCGTGTTCGGCGGAGCGCTCGCGCTGCCGCACACGACGCTGCTCGGCGTCATCCCGACGCTCGAGACCTTGCAGCAGCTCGCCCTCGGAACGATCACGTCATGGAAGCAGCTGCTGACCACGGTGCCGCCGGTCGCGGCATCCGATGGTCATCTCGTGGTCCCCTTCATCCTCACCCTCGTCGGCGGAGTCCTCACCGGGTCGCTCGCACTCCGGGCGCGCCACGGCGCCTGGGCTCTGCTGCCCGCGCTCGCGGTGCTGATCGCGACGATCCTGCTGGGTGTCGCGCAGCCTGCGGCCCCGCTCGTCCAGGGCATCGTCTTCGCCGTCGCCGGCACCGTCTGGCTCGCGCTGCGCCGCGCGTGGGACCATGATCGTGCCGCCGTGCGCATCGAGTCGGCAGGAGTCTCGGATGCCGCGGCGGTGCACAGTTCGCGCACGCGCCGACTCGTCGCGGGGGGCATCGTGCTGGCGGTCGCCTCGGCGGCGGGAATCGCCACCGCCGCCGTCGCCACGCCGCCGCGGTACATCCTTCGCGACTTCATCGTTCCGCCGTTCGACATCACCGACTACCCGAGCCCGCTGCAGTCGTTCCGCGGCTACGTGCGCGACGACGCCGACAAGACCCTGTTCACCGTGACGGGACTGCCCAAGGACGGCCGCGTGCGCCTGGCGACGATGGACACCTACGACGGCATCGTCTACAACGTGTCCGACGACGGAGCGGGCTCTTCCAGCGCGTTCACGCCGATCCGCTCGAACATGTCGCCCGGTGCGACCGGCACGGCGGCGACGCTGCGCATCGAGATCGGCGACCTGAGCGGAGTGTGGGTGCCCGATGTGGGCGCCGTCCGCGACTTCACGTTCGACGGCCCGAGGGCATCGGAGCTCGCCCGCACGACGCACTTCAACGACGCCACCGGCACCGCCGTCGCCCCCGCGGGGCTTGCGACGGGCGATGCGTACACGATCGACACCCTCATCCCCGATCTGCCGAGCGACACGGCGCTGGCCGACGTGCCGTTCGCGGCGCTGAAGATGCCGAAGCAGACGGGCATTCCGGAGAAGATCGCCGACATCGCCTCCAAGGCGACAGCCAGCGCGGACACCCCGATCGAGCGGGCGCGAGCCCTGGAGAGCTACCTGCACACGCAGGGCTTCTTCAGCCACGGTCTGGGCGACGGCGTCGTCTCGCTGTCGGGCCACGGCGCCAACCGCATCACGTCGCTCTTCGGCGGTGACCAGATGGTCGGCGACGACGAGCAGTACGCCGTCGCGATGGCCCTCATGGCGACGCAGCTGGGCATGCCGGCGCGCGTCGTGATGGGGTGGCACGCCGACGAGAAGCACCCGCAGGACGGGCCGACGCTCACCGCCACCGGCGGCAACCTGCACGCGTGGGTGGAGATCGCCTTCCAGGGCTATGGCTGGGTTCCGTTCGATCCCACCCCCGACGAGGACAACAAGCCCAACGACCAGTCGACCAAGCCGAAGGCCAACCCGAAGCCGCAGGTGCTCCAGCCGCCGCCGCCCGCCCAGCAGCCCGCCGACCTGCCGCCGGCGATCGCGGAGAACCGCGACCAGGACGAGGAGCAGGCCGCAGACCTCAGCTGGCTCGGACCCGTGCTGCTGTACGGCGGCCTCACCCTCGGCATCCTGCTGCTGCTGGCGGCGCCGTTCATCGTGATGGGCGTGATCAAGGGCGTGCGCCGTGCGCGCCGACGCAACGCCGAGCGCACCGCGGACCGCATCTCGGGAGGCTGGGACGAACTGGTCGATTCGGCCGTCGACCTACGGGCTCCGGTGGCGATCGGGGCGACCCGTGCCGAGAGCGCGCTCGTCGTCGGCTCGACTTTCGACGACCCGCGCGTTACGCAGCTCGCCACCCGCGCCGACGTGGATGTCTTCGGTCCGGGCGACCCGGCACCGGAGGATGTCGACGCGTTCTGGCGCGAGGTCGATGAGATCGTCGGCCAGATGCGCGGATCGACGACCGTCTGGCAGCGCCTTCGCGCACGGTTGAGTGTGCGGTCGCTGCGCCGCAGCGGCTGGTCGTGGCACGCCGTCGGCCAGGCGATCGCCGGCACCGGTCGCGCCGTCGTCGCTCGTGTGCGCCGCGGCATCCGCCCTCGTGGAACGGAGTCCTCCGATGACTGATCTGGATCTCGTGCGGCGCCCGGCACAGGTGGGCCGGCGGGTGGGTGCCTACCTGATCGACGCGGCGATCGGAATGGTCGTCCTGCTGATCGCGGTGGGCGTGTTCGCCGGTATCTCCTTCGGCACCGGAGGGGCACTGCCCCTGCCGCTGGCCGTGGCCCTGGCGTACGTGATCGGTCTCGGTTGGTTCGTCGTCTACACCCTGATGCAGGCCGGCGCCGGCTCGCTCGGTATGCGCGCGCTCGGGCTGCGACTCGTGCGGGAGGGCGGGGCGGTCGATGCGTCGGCCCCGGCATCGCGCCTCGGCTTCGGCCGCGCGCTCGGCCGCAACCTCGTCTGGGCGTTGGGCGGCGCGATCGTCGTCGGGTACTTCTCCCCGCTCTTCGACTCGTCGCCGTGGCACCGGGGATGGCACGACCGCGCCGTGGGGGCCGTCATGACCGATGTCGCCGGCCGCTCGCCCGTGCCGTCGCCCGCAGCCGATTCCGGCGCGGATGCCGCGCCCACCTCGCCCGCGTCGGCTCTGGCGCCGACGGTGCTGCCGGCCGCCCCGATCCTGCCGGTGGGGCAGGCGCCCGAACTCGGCGGCTGGTCGCCCGCCGAGCCTCCCGCGCCGGTGCGGAGCACTCCGCTCGCGAGCGGCGTCATCTCCTTCGTCCCCGGGGTGAGCGACGCCGACCGACTCGATCAGCCCGCGCCCGCGCCCGCACCCGGCCTGCCGACGGTGGAGGTGTCCGACGCGCCGCCGCCGGTCTCCGGCGCGCCGGCCGCCGATCGCGGGCCCGTATCCGGTGCCGGCGTGGTCATCGAGAGCATCGATGAGACACGGATCTCCACCGGCGAACGTCCCTTCGCGCGCCTCGTGTGGGACGACGGAACGCGGCAGGCGCTCTACGGCCGCACGCTCTTCGGCCGTAATCCCGCCCCCGAGACGGGCGCGATGGTCTCACCCGTGCGCGATGAGACCCTGTCGCTGTCGAAGACGCATTTCGAACTGATCCCCGACGATGATCGCGCCGTGTGGGTGGTCGACCGGCACTCCACCAACGGTGTCGCGGTGCGCCGCGGCGACGACCTGCTCCCGCTGGAGCCGGGGGAGCGCACTCGGGTCCAGGCGGGTGACGTGCTCGTGTTCGGCGACCGGCAGGTGAGCGTCGAGGTGACCTCGTGATCGACGCCACGCCGGCGGAGCCCCCGATCGTCGTCCGCGTCGGCGCGGCGTCGCACACGGGTCTTCGCCGCCGCGTCAACGAAGACGCGTACCTCGCTCAGGCTCCCCTCTTCCTCGTCGCCGACGGGATGGGCGGGCATGACGCGGGAGACCGCGCCAGCGCTGCCGTCGTGGCCGAGTTCGCCCACCTGGTCGGTGGTCCGAGCCTCGCCATCGACCAGGTGCGCGCGGCGCTTCGTCGTGCGCGCTCGCGCGTCGAGGCGATCGCCAGCGACGGACGTGCGGCGGGCACGACACTGTCGGGCGTCGTCGTCGCCGACGTCGGCGGGGTCGGATACTGGCTGACCGTCAACGTCGGCGATTCCCGCACGTACCGCTTCGCGCAGGGCGTGCTCGAGCAGATCAGCGTCGACCACTCGGTCGTGCAGGAGCTCCTCGACGCCGGCGTGCTGTCGGGAGCCGATGCCGCCACCGACAGTCGCCGCAACGAGATCACGCGGGCGATCGGGGCGGGAAGCGAAGGCCAGGCCGACTACTGGATGGTGCCGGCCGAGCCGGGCGATCGCATCCTGGTCTGCTCCGACGGGCTGTCCGGCGAGGTGCCGGCCGATCGGCTGCGTGACATCCTCGCCGAGGAGAGCGATCCCGAAGCCGCGGCGACGCGACTGATCCATGAGGCGCTGCTGCACGGCGGACGCGACAACGTCACCGCGGTGGTCGTGGATGCCGTCCACGTCGCCGGCTACGACGACGTGTACGACACGGCCCCCGCGGGGGCGCGCCAGGCGGAGGCGGACGGCGACACCCGACCGCGCGCGGGCACGAGAGGTGATGTGTGATGACGGATGCGATGACGAAGACGCGGATCGACTATCGGCCGGCGGCGACGGACGACGCGTGGTGGCTCGCGGTCGACGGCGATGCCGTCGTGCTGCTGTCTCCGGCGGTGTCGGCGGCCACGGCCACCGGCGTGTGGCGCGGGCTGGGCACGGGGGGCATCGGCGCCGTCCTCGAGGCGCTCACGAGCGCGTTCGGCACGTCGCTCACGGCGATCCCGCCGTTCGCCCTCGCGATCGCCGAGGCCGGCGGCGTGCGCGTGGCCGTGCGCGGTGACGTCGAGGTCGTCGTCGAGGGCCAGCACCCCGAGGCGGTGTCGGGCGCGGGCGTGGCGACGTGGACCGAGCGTTTCGTGCCGGGGGCCGTGTGCGTGAGCGTCGCCCCTCACGCGGGCGCGCCGGCGCCGGCCGCGGACCTGCCGCTGCGGTCCGGAGTGGTGCGCACCGATCTCGTCGAGATCGACCTCGCCGTCGTGTCCGCGGCGTCCGCTTCTCCTGTTCCTCCTGCAGCTTCCGCTCCGGCCGTGGCCGTCGCCGTGGCCCCGGCCACCGGGCCGTCGGTTGCCGAGGATGCGTCGGATGCCGAGGAGCAATCGGGCATCGCCACCTCCTCGGCATCCGCCATCTCCTCGGCATCCGTCATAGATTCGGTGCCGCCAGGGCTGTTCGGCGGCGCCCCCGTACCGCAGCCCGCGCCGGACGCCGAACCGCAGCCGGCGGCGCCGGCTGCCGACACCTCGGCCGACACGCTGATCCCCGAGGCGACCGCCGCCGAGGAGGTCGCCGCCCCCGTCGACGAGTACGACCTGCTCTGGGGCGAGACCGTGGCCCGTCCGGTGTCCGCCGCTGCGATCGCCGCCGTCGACCCCGAGGCGGAGTCAGCGGCCGAAGCGTCCCCCGCGGCGCCCGCCGCGAACAACGCGACCTCCGCCGGCGACGGCGATGATCTCGGCGACCACGACGGGGCGACGATCGCCGTCGCCGAGATGCGAGCCCTTCGTGCCGAGCGACCCGCGTTCGATTCGACCGACAACGTGCCCGCGCGTCGGCCGGCGCGCGGACGCATCCGGCTGTCGACCGGACGTGTCGTCGAGCTCGAGCGTCCGGTGATCATCGGTCGTCGCCCGAAATCGACGCGCACCACCGGAGCCGACCTGCCGACCCTGGTCGCGGTGGACAGCCCCGATCAGGACATCTCCCGCAGCCACGTCGAGATCCGCGCCGAGGGCGAGCACGTGCTCGTCACCGACCTCGACACGACCAACGGCACCGTGCTGCTGCGCGGCGGCAGCGAACCGGTGCGGTTGCACCCGAACGAGCCGACGATGGTCGTCACCGGTGACGTCCTCGATCTCGGCGATGACGTGACCGTGACCTTCGAGGACCTCCCGTGAGCGCCGCCAAGCGTCCGCCGGCACCGCCGCCCGCCCTGCCCGGATTCACCTACGTCGACGTGCTCGGCTCGGGTGGGTTCGCGGACGTCTATCTCTATGAGCAGCAGCTTCCCCGCCGCCGCGTCGCGGTGAAGGTCATGCTGCCCGACCGCTTGGCCTCGGGCTCGGCCGAGCAGTTCACCGCCGAGGCGAACGTCATGGCCCTGCTGTCGACGCACCCGGCGATCGTGACGATCTACCAGGCCGGCGTGTCCGACGACGGCCGGCCCTACCTGGTCATGGAGTACTGCTCGCGGCCCAACCTGCAGGTGCGCTCCCGTACGGCGGCGTTCTCCGTCGCCGAGGCGCTGCGGGTGGGTGTGCAGGTCGCGGCCGCCGTCGAGACCGCGCATCGCGCCGGCATCCTGCATCGCGACATCAAGCCGGCCAACATCCTCGTCACCGAGTACAACCGGCCCGCGCTCACCGACTTCGGCATCGCGACGACGGCGGAGTCGGAGGAGTCGTCGGGAGGCATGTCGATTCCGTGGTCGCCGCCGGAGGCGTTCAGTGATGCACCGGCATCCGGCGTCGCCACCGACGTCTATGCGCTGGGCGCGACCGTCTACACGCTGCTGGCCGGGCGCTCGCCGTTCGAGCAGCCCGGCGGCCGTAACGGCGGCGCCGATCTCATCCAGCGCATCGAGTCGCAGCCGGTGCCGCCGCTGACGCGGGCCGACGCCCCTGCCTCGCTGCAACTGGTGCTCGAGCGCGCGATGGCCAAGCGTCCGGGCGATCGGTACGAATCCGCCCTCGCCTTCGCCCGTGCCCTGCAGCGCGTGCAGATCGAGCTCGCCCATTCGGTCACCCCGATCGACATCCTCGACGATGCCCCGCACGAGGATGCCGAGGACGACGCCGACGGTGAGCTCACCCGGGTCCGCGGCATCGTGAGCATCGAGCCGAACACGAACCCGGCCGCCGGCCCCACGCGCCGCCGTGACAGGGACAACCCGTGGGCGCCCGAGACGACGGGCACGCTGCCGGCGGCATCCACCGTCGCGGCGGCCCCGGCCGACACGGCCGAGCCGACGCTGCTGCGCGGACCCGTCTCGATCGCCCCGCAGGTCGACATCGACACCTCGTCGACCATCCGCCGCCCTGCCACGGGTGCACCGCTGCCCGCGCACACGCTCGATCCCACGGACGCACGCACGGCGACCGCCCCGGAGACCGCTGCCGGTGCGGACGAGACGGCGACCCCCCGGTCTCGCCGCGGTCTGTGGATCGGTCTGGGCATCGCCGCGGCCGTCGTCGTTGTGGGAGCCGTCGCCGTCGGCGCGAGCCTGTTGACGCCCGCCGTCGAGCCGCAGGCGTCTCCGACGCCGTCGACGACCGCGGTCGCGCAGGATCCGTTCGAAGACGTCGTGCCTGCCGTGACGCAGCTCGCCGGCCGGATCGAGGGCGGCAACGTCGTCTTCACCTGGACGAACCCCGACCCGAAGGACGGCGACGGCTACCTCTGGTACGCGTACACGCTGGCCGGCAACGGCGACGTCCGCAAGGTCACCGAGCCCACGGTGTCCGTTCCCGTGGATGCCGGTGGCACCACCTGCGTCGCGGTCACTCTTGTCCGCAAGAGCGGCGTGGCGGGCACCGAGATGCGGAAGTGCGTCCCATGACCGACATTCACGACACGGTTCCGCCCCTCGACGAGGCCGCAGCGGATGCTGCGAGCAGCGACATCACGGTGGAGTTCGCGGGCGAGTACATCACGGTGCCGTCGGGCACACGGTTCACGATCGGCCGGGAGGGCGATCTCGCGATCGACGACAACCGGTTCCTGCACCGCCACTTCCTCTCGATCGAGCAGTCCGCCGGGCTGTGGTGGCTGGTCAACATCGGTTCGCGCCTGTCGGCCACCGTCACCGACACGGAGGGGCGGGTGCAGGCCCAACTCGCCCCGGGCGCCCGCCTGCCGATCGTGTTCGGAGTGACCACGGTCGTCTTCAGCGCCGGTCCCACCACCTACGAGCTGTCCGTGCACACGGCGCAGCCGGCTTTCCGCGAGACGGCGGCCGAGAGCGTCCTCGACGGGGAGTCGACGATCGGCGCCGTTCCCCTGACACCGAGCCAGAAGCTGTTGATCCTCGCTCTGGCCGAGCCGGTGCTGCGGCGCGAGGGCACCGGGATGAGCGAGCTGCCCAGTTCGGCCGCTGCCGCGCAGC
Source organism: Microbacterium sp. 69-7 (assembly GCF_001897985.1). NCBI lineage: Bacteria > Bacillati > Actinomycetota > Actinomycetes > Micrococcales > Microbacteriaceae > Microbacterium > Microbacterium sp. 69-7. The sequence continues at coordinate 20,659 of NZ_MKRU01000004.1, forward strand.
GCCTGGGCTGGAGCATCACCCGCTTCAATCGCAAGCTCGACAACGTCTGCGACAAGCTCGACCGTCAGGGCGTGCCGGGCCTGCGCGGCGGCGTGACCAGTTCGGCCACGAACCGCCGCGTGCGCCTGGTGGAGCACGCCGTCGCCTCGCGACTGGTGGTGCGAGAGGACCTCGCCATGCTGGACGACCCCGCCGCGTTCGATCGCGACGCCGCCGATGACGCACCGCGCAGGAAGGAACAGGGATGAAGCTGCGCACCACGCTGGTCCGCCCCGGAGGCGAGCCGGAAGATCTCGTCATCAACGCCGATGCCGATGCGACCGTCGGCGACCTCGCACGCACCATCGCCGAGCTCGATCCGCGCGGCGGCGGGGCGGCGGCGGGCGACGAGGTGACGCTCGAGGCGTTCGGCACGATCGCTCCGGGCCCGGGAGAGGTGCTGGATGCCGCGGCATCCGTGTCGCACGTCCAGCTGGGTGCGGGCTCGGCCGTGCGCATCGTGCCGACTGGCTATCAGCCGCCGCAGAAACTCGGCGACGTCGAGATCGCCTCGGGTGCCGGCGCCGGCACCACGATCCCGCTGCAGCGCGGGGTGGTCATCATCGGACGAGACCCCCAGTGCGACATCGTGCTCGACGATCCGCTGGTCTCCAAGCGGCACGCGCGGCTGGAGGTCGGGCAGGGCCGGGCCGAACTCGTCGACCTGAACTCCGCCAACGGCATCCTCGTCGACGGGGCGCCGGTCACCTACCTGACGGCCGCCGACGGCCAGATCGACGCCGTGCTGGGCGACACGCGCCTGCGCATCACGGCGGCTCCCGCCGACGCCACGGCGGCGCCCTCCACGTGGCGGCAGGTGCCGTTCGTGCGCTCGCCGCGGGTGGAGGCGCGCTACCTCGGCGAGGAGCTGCCCGGCACCGACCTGCCGGCACCGCCCGCGCCGCAGATGTTCCCGTGGCTCGCGATGATCGCTCCGGTGATCATGGGCGTCGTGCTCTTCTTCGTCATGAAGAATCCGATGGCGCTCGTGTTCGTCGCGGCGTCGCCCCTCCTCATGCTCGGCACCTGGCTGACGACGCGCCTGCAGGGCCGCGCGCAGCTGCAGCGCGACAAAGACCGCTTCGAGCAGCAGCTCACCCGCCTGTCCACCCGCCTCGAGCAGGAGCGCGAGACCGAGCGCCGCGTCCGCCGCGGCGAGGTGCCCGAGCTCGATCCCATCTGCGCCGACGCGCTCGCCGCCGGGCCTCTGGTGTGGACGCGCCGGCCCGAGCACTGGTCGTTCCTGCACGTCCGTCTCGGCGACGGCACCGCCCCGAGCCGCAACTCCGTCGCCGAGTCGACGAAGCGCGACGCGGCGATCCCGTCGTACGTCGACCGCCTCGACGAGGTCGTCGACGCGTTCCGCGAGGTCGACGACGTGCCGATCCTCGAGTCGCTGGCCGAGGCCGGCGCGATCGGCATCGCCGGCTCGACGGCGCGCGTCGGTGACACGGCGCGGGCGCTGCTGGCCCAGACGGCGGGGCTGCACGCGCCGTCCGACGTCCACATCGTCGCCTTCGTCGGCCCGGCCACCCGTGCGGCGCTTGCCGACCTCAAGTGGCTGCCGCACACGTGGGCCGCCGAGGACGCCCTCGGCACGGCCCCCATCGCCGACAACGCGGCGACCGCCTCGCGCCTGCTGGCCGAGCTGGAGGAGTTGGTCGACACCCGCACGAAGCAGCTGCGGCGTCTGCGGGCGCTCAAGGCGACGGATGCCGCGACCGCCGCCGGCGCCGAGGTCGGCGAGTCGCGGGGGCGCGAGGAAGAGATGCCGCTTCCGGCATACGTCGTGATCATCACGCCCGACGCGCCCGTCGACCGGGGTCGGCTCATCCAGCTGAGTGAGCGTGCCGCCGGCAGCGGTGTCATCCCGGTGTGGGCGACCTCGCGCGTGTCCGACCTGCCCGCCGCCTGCCGCACGTGGGTCGAGCTTCCCGCCGACGGGGAGGCGAGCGCCAACTTCGTGCGCCTCGGCACCGTCATCGCCCCCCTGCGTGTCGAGGCGTTGGATGCCGCGCGCTTCGGCGTCGTGGCCCGGGCCCTGGCCCGCATCACCGACATCGGCGATGTCGCGGAGGACGCCGGGGACGTGCCGCGCACCATCCCCCTGCTACAGCTGTTGGGGTCGGACATGGCGACCAGCGCCGACGCCGTCATCGACCGGTGGACGCAGAATGCGTCGATCCGTGCGACGCGCTCCGGCGCCGGCTACCAGCCCAAGCTTCGTGCCCTCGTCGGACAGGGCGCGCAGGGCGCTCTGCACCTCGATCTGCGCCAGCAGGGTCCGCACGCGCTCGTCGGCGGCACGACCGGCTCGGGCAAGAGCGAGTTCCTGCAGGCCTGGGTGCTCGGCATGGCCGCCGAGTACAGCCCCGAGCGCGTGACGTTCCTCTTCGTCGACTACAAGGGCGGCTCGGCCTTCGCCGACTGCGTCAGCCTCCCGCACTGCGTGGGCCTCGTGACCGACCTCAGCCCGCATCTCGTCCGTCGGGCGCTGACGAGCCTCCGCGCCGAACTGCACCACCGCGAGCACCTGTTCAACCGGAAGAAGGCGAAAGACCTCCTCGAGCTCGAGAAGGCCGCCGACCCCGACGCTCCCCCCGCACTCGTCCTCGTCATCGACGAGTTCGCCGCACTCGCCAAGGAGGTGCCCGAGTTCGTCGACGGCGTCGTCGACATCGCCCAGCGCGGGCGCTCGCTCGGCATCCACCTCATCATGGCGACGCAGCGCCCCGCCGGTGTCATCAAGGACAACCTGCGTGCCAACACCAACCTCCGCGTCGCGCTGCGCATGGCCGACGAGACCGACTCCGACGACGTCATCGGGTCGAAGGAGGCCGCCCTGTTCGATCCCGGCATCCCCGGTCGCGGCATCGCCAAGACCGGTCCCGGTCGCATGAACCTCTTCCAGTCGGCCTACTCGGGAGGCTGGAGCCTCCGGGCCGAAGCCGAACCCGCCGTCGAGGTGCGCCCGTTCCTGCTCGGCGACGCGCCGGCGTGGGAGAAGCCCGCCGTCGAGGCGCCTGCCGAGACCGAAGACCTCGGCCCCAACGATCAGCAGCTGCTCGTGGCGCGCTTCGGCGACGCCGCGCAGCTGGCCCGCATCGCGCCGCCCCGTCGGCCGTGGCTCGACGAGCTGGCCACCACTTTCGACCAGACCAAGCTGCACCAGCGCACCGACGCCCGGCTGGTGCTCGGCGTCGTGGACGTGCCCGAGCGGCAGGACCAGGTGCCGTTCTTCTTCGAACCCGACACCGAGGGCCACCTCGCGATCTTCGGCACCGGCGGCTCCGGAAAGTCGGTGACCCTGCGCACGCTCGCCGTGTCGGCCGGGATCACCCCGCGCGGCGGTCCCGTCCACGTCTACGGGCTGGACGCCGCGACCGGGGGCCTGCGCATGCTCGAGTCGCTGCCGCACGTGGGTGCCGTCATCTCCGGCGACGACACGGAACGCATCGATCGCCTGTTCGCCACGCTCCGCAGCGAGCTCGACCGTCGCGGTGACGCGTATGCCGCGGCAGGTGCCTCCACCCTGACCGAGTACCGCGCCCTCGCGGGTCGCCCCGACGAGCCGCGCATCTTGCTGCTCATCGACGGGTTCCCCGCGTTCCGCACCGCGTTCGAGGGTGTGTCCGGGCGCGCGGAGGCCTACCGCGCGTTCCAGCAGGTGCTCACCGACGGTCGCGGCCTCGGCATCCACGTGGCCCTCACCGCCGACCGCGGCCAGAGCGTGCCCACCTCTCTTCAGGCGATGATCCAACGCCGCATCGTGCTGCGGATGGCCGACGAAGACGGCTATGCACTCCTCGGGATGCCGCGTGACATCCTCGGCGTCGACGCAGCGCCCGGTCGGGCCATCGTCGACGACCACGAGGCGCAGATCGCCGTCATCGGGGGCACCTCCAGCACGAAGGACCAGTCGCTGGCGATCGATCGGATGGCCGAGGTGATGATCCGCCGCGGCACGGTCGCTGCGCCCGCGATCCGCGCGCTGCCCACCGAGTACACGGCCGATGAGCTGCCGCCCGCGACGCCGACGGGGGTGGCCATCGGGCTGTCCGATCTCGACCTCGGTCCGTTCGGCATCGACGCCCACGGCACGTTCATCGTCGCCGGCTCGCCCGGCGCGGGCCGTTCGACCGCCGCCGCCGCGATCGCGCGGCAGACGCTGCGCGCGCGGCCCGACACGCCCGCGTTCTACATCGGCGACCGTCGATCGCCCGTGCAGGACGTCGTCGCGTGGACCGCGACCGCCGAGTCTCCCTCGGCGGCCATGGCGGTGCTCGGCGCCGTCGATGAGGCGGCCGACCGCGCCCAGGCGGGCGGACCCGTGCCGCTGGTCGTGCTGGAGGGCATCGGAGAGTTCGCCACGTCGATCATCGAGATGAACCTCTCCACGCTCGTCAAACGCGCCGGTCGCGGTGAGGTGTTCTTCGTCGTGGTCGGGGAGATGAGCGAGTGGACGACGAATTTCGGGCTGCTCGGCGAGATCAAGGCGGCGCGGCGCGGCGTCGTGCTGCAGCCGGAGACGATCGACGGCGAGGTCGTTCTCAAGACGCCGTTCCCCCGGTTGGTGCGGGGCGAGCTCCCGGTGGGACGCGGAATCCTGGCTCATCGCGGCAAGACCGTGCGCATCCAGTTCCCGCTGGTGGTCGGGGACGTCCCGGTCGGCGTCGAGTCGGGTACCCTCGCCTCCTCGGGGGCGCAGACATGACCGCGGTGGGCCGGGCGCGCGGGCGCTCATGGGGAGTTCTCCCCATGGTCACCGGCCGCGACGCCGCCTATCTTCGAAACAACAAGACCTCCCGGCACACCGGCCGGGCCAGATGAAAGGGGCCCTCATGGCCAATCTGAATGTCACCTACGACCAGATGAACTCGGCCGCCTCGCGCCTGCGTGACGGACAGAACGAGCTCGAGGCGAACCTGCAGCGCCTGCGTCAGCTCGTCGCTCAGCTCGTCCAGGACGGCTTCACCACGAGCCGCGCCTCGGGCGCCTTCGACGCCTCCTACACCGAGTTCACGACCGGTGCGACCAAGACGGTCCAGGGCATCGAGGGCATGGCCTCGTTCCTCGAGAAGGCCGCTCAGGCCCTGCAGTCCACCGACGAGCAGCTCGCCAGCCAGCTCGGTCAGTGATCGGGAACCTGCGGGGCGCTCGCGCGCCCCGCAGGTTCACGAGGCCTTCCACCTCGCGCCGGTGCGCCGAGTGTGCAGGTGGAGGGCCTCGCGAACCTTGGGGGATGACGATGACAGATGTGCAGCTCGACTTCGACGCCCTGCGCGCCGCGCGCGTGCGCGTCGATGAGGCGCTCTCGACATTCGGGTCGGCCGGAACGGTCGGGGACGACCTTGCCGTCCTCACCGGCGAGGATCGTCTTGCCGGCAAGGTCCGAGACTTCGCCGACAACTGGGACTACAACCGGGGAAAGCTCACCGAGAAGCTGCAGTTCCTGCGCGACAGCATCGATGCGATCGTCGACAGCATGACCGAGGTTGACGACGAACTCGCGCGGCAGGCGCAAGAGGCCGCGCCCGAGACGCAGACCGACGGCGAGGGGGAGGGCTGATGAGCGCCATCTCGGTTGAGTTCGAGGATGTCCTTCTCGGTAACCCCGACCAGCTCGACCCCCGCGCGGCCGACCTCGTCACGGCGGCGGCAGCGATCGAGCAGGCGGCGCAGTCGCTCCGAGGACTCATCGACGGGCAGATCTCGCAGTCCACGGATGCCCTGGCCCGTACCGCGACGGAGGTCGCGCGATCGCTCAACAAGGCCCGCACGAGATACCGCAACACCGGGGAGGCCCTGCAGACCTACGCCGCGGATCTGCGCCCCATCCAGAAGGACGCCCGCGCGGCGATCGCCACGGCGGAATACTACGACCAGAGGTCGGCGACGTTACCGAACGACATCTCACGGCGCGAGGGCGACCTGCTGCGCGCCGAGGCCGTCGACGCGCCGCAACATCAGATCGACGAGATCGAGAACGATCTGCGGCGCCTGCGTCAGTCCGAGTCGAACGCCTACGCCCAGCTGCAGGATGCCCGGCAGCAGCTCTCCTCCGCTCGTGACCGCCTGCGCGCGATCGCCGACGCCGCGATCGCCAAGATCGAAACGGCCATCGAGGGCGACAGCGATTCGGCGTACGACAACTGGAACCAGTTCTGGGAGGGCGCTGCCAAGTGGATCGGCGACTGGGCCGCCAACGTGCTGAAGGGCGTGCTCGAGTTCCTCGGCCAGCTGTTGGCGGTTCTGGTGGCGATCGTCGTGATCCTCGTCGCGATCGTCATCGTGGTCGCCCTGCTCGCAGCGATCGCTGCCGTGATCGGCTGGATCGCCCTCGCGGTGCTCGCGGTACTGATCGTCGGCTCCCTCCTGCTTCTGTTCACCCTGCGCGACGGCAGCTCTTCGCGCCAGCCTCGACACGTGGACGATGCGTCCAAGACCTTCGACCGGTCGCCGGCCGCCCCCGACGCCCACGGTGAAGCCCCGGCCGACTACGGAGACCTGTTCGAGGATGTCGGGAGGCAGGACGTTCGCGGTGGGCAGGACTCGACGCACATCCGGGTGGTCGCGATCATGCAGGACGGAAAGGTCGTGGCCTGGCGGGTGCAGCTGCCGAGCACCCAGAACTGGAGCCCCTTCAACGAGCACGGAGGACTCAATGACCTCTCCACCGATGCGATGCTCGCCCTGAATCCCTCCGTGCATACGCAGTACGAACGCGCGGTGTACGACGCGATGCGCCGGGCGGGTGTGTTCGACAGCGATGCACCCATCATGCTCACGGGGTGGAGCCTCGGTGGGATGATGGCCGGCGACATCGCCACCGATCCGGCCCTCGACGGGCGCGTGCAGTCCGTGGTGACGGCCGGGTCGGCCATCGACAAGTATGCCGACGCGATCGATCCGTCGGTGCGCGTCACACAGGTCAACAACGTCTGGGATCCGGTGCACCACCTGGAGCTCGTCGGGTACGGTCGTGACGACGTTCCCGGGCCGAACTGGCAGACCTTCCATCCCGTCGACCCGCGGATACACGACTCGACGATGTACGGTGAGCTCGCGGACGACGTGGTCCCCGACGTGCGCCCCGGAGACGAGATCTTCTTCGCCGGCAACGCGGTCGGAACCACGGAGCACGTGCACGAAGAGGTCTACGTGCGCGGGTGAACGCAGCGGCAGAGAGGTGACGAGAGATGTCCAGGAATCGACTCTGGCACGCGATGGCTGCCACCGCAGTCCTCGCGCTGATTCTGACGGGATGTTCGGGAATGAATGAAAAGGATGTGTCCGACCGGCTCGGCCGCGAGGCTGGTCTCAACGGTGCGCTCGTGGAAGTGCAGCACCCCGGTCTGCCCACCAACGAGAAGATCGTGGTGTGGATGTTCGTCGACGACACGAGCGCTCCGGCCGTTGCCGACGACGTCACCCGCGTCGCGCGCGTGGCAGCCAACGACCCGGACTTGGCAGGAAAGGACCTCACCCTCGCCGCTGTCGAGGGCTCGCCGGCCGACCATACCGACCGCGTCGTGCTGGGATCGTCGGGAGTTCCCGTCATGGCGGCGGTCGCGGAGACCGTGGGTGGTCGAGGGGCCGAGGAGTTCCTCGAGCTCAGCGCCGCTGATGTTCGCCGGCTCGCCGGTCGGCAATGAGTGAAAGCGTCGGCCCACAGCTGCGTTTCCGCCTGCCGGGGGAGTGGATCTCGGTGGACCCGCGAGACGAAGACGCGGCTCGCGATCACAATGCGTCGCTCGCCCGGGAGATCGTCGGGCCCGCGGACGATGCGCCGCTGCTCCGTCGCCGTATCCAGTCCGGATTGGACGATGCGGCTGCCGCAGCGCGCGAGGCCTCGGCACGCCTGTTGCTGATCTGCCGCGAGATCGCGCCGGGCGTGCCAACTCCTGTCGCCATCACGGTCCACACCCCGATCACGATCACGCCTGCCGTGGGAACGGCTCCCGAGTCGGTGATGCGCGCTTTCGAGCTGAGCCTGCCCCACACCCGCGAGCCCGATCTGGAGACGGCGACACGAATGGATGCCGCCGGCTCGGCGGTGCTGCGTCTGCACGCCGTGAGCACGCAGGTGATCGAGGAGGACGGGCAGTCGGCCGTGCAGCGACGTCTGGTCGCGCGCTACTGGTACACCGTTCCGAACAGCAAACAAGTCGCGCTGGTGAACATGTCGACGCCGCTCGGTGACATCCCGCACGCGATGCTGCGCTTCTTCGACGCGATCGTCGCCGCATCGTCGTGGGGCGCGGCTGACGCGGCCTGACGCTCAGCTGCGGTAGTGGCCCAGCACCTTCACGATGATGCCGCGGCGCCGCAGCTCGGCGATGGCGTGCGTCTCCTCGTCGACCGTGCGACCGAGGGCATGCTTGTCGGCGACGACGACGACGTCGCCCGACACGAGACGGCCGAAGAGGCGGTTGAGGCGCTCGGCCCAACTCTCCCCGGTCTCGGGGGCGGGATGACGGAAGCCCTCGATCGGCACCCCGAAGTCTGCGAGGGCGTCACGCTGCGCGATCACCGACGGCAGATCGTCGCGCGCGACGACGAGTCCCACGAGGCGTGAGCCGGCGGGACGAGCAGCCCACCAGTCCGTGCCGGACACCACGACCGGCACGGCCGACGTCACGGCGGGCAGGGCGACCGACTCGGCGTAGTCGGCGGGGGCGCGCGGGTCGTCCGGCTGACCGGTGCTCACGGCATCCATTGTGTCCTACCGCGCCGACACGCGAGCCGATCCGGTTCAGTCGTCGGGGTCGCGTCGCAGCTGGATGCTGAGCTGGTCGGCGTCGAGCTGCGCGAGAGCGTGTCGGAGCGTTGCGGAGGAGTACGACCCCTCGCTCGACACGTCGACGAGACGCTCGCGCATGGCCTCGATCAGAGAGATCCGCAGGTCGATGACACTCGCGGTGCTGATCTCGGGCGCCTCGATCGGAGGGCTGCTCATGCGCTCGGCGAGCTTGGAGAGCACCTCGGGCGGAAACGGCTGGCCCGAGGAATCGGCGAGCCCGGGTGTGCGCAGGTGCGCCAGCGCGGCCTCCCGCAGCTCGTCGGCGAGACGCTCGGCCTCCTCGCTGCTACTGCCGTCGCCGGCGGCCGACGGAATGCGCAGCATGCGGATCACCCACGGCAGACTGAGGCCCTGGACCATCAGACTCACGAGCGCGACGACGAAAGCGATGAGGATCAGGAGCTCGCGGGCGGGTGTCGTCTCCGGGTCGAGCGTCTGCGCGGCGGCGAGGGTGACGACGCCCCGCATCCCGGCCCAGACGATGACGACGCCCTCCTT
>NZ_MKRU01000005.1:0-490 GCF_001897985.1 Microbacterium sp. 69-7
GACCGCCCGCCGCCGACCGGCTCCTGCTCGATGCGGATGCCGAGCAGGAGGCCGTGCTCGCGCGCATCGCCGCCGGACAGTCGCTCGCCGTGCACACGCTGCCCGGCACCGGCGGCACGCAGACGGTGATCAACGCGGTCGGCGAGCTCGTGCGCGCCGGCAAGCGCGTGCTCGTGGTCAGCGCGCGGCGCTCCACCCTCGAAGGCGTCCGCCACCGCCTCGCCGGCATCGGACTGCCCGGACTCGCCGTCTCGCCGCGCCACCTGCACCGCGATCTCATCCGCGCGATCACGCGCAACGAGAAGGCGGAGCAGCCCAAGGTGGCCGACGTCGACGACGCTCTGGTGCGCCTGCGCACCGTGCTGCGTGACTATCGCGATTCGCTCACCCAGCGGCATCCGCGCGTCGAGGTCTCCCCGCTCGAAGCGCTCCGCACGCTGGCCACGATCGCATCGATGACGCCGCAGCCGTCGGCGACGACCCGATTCGA
>NZ_MKRU01000005.1:531-11552 GCF_001897985.1 Microbacterium sp. 69-7
CCGCCGTGCTCGAGCGCGGGTACGAACTCATCGCGCAGACGCGCATGCGTCCGTTCTCGACGCTGGCCGAACTCGGCGCCTACGTGCAGCTGCTGCAGGGCATCCGGGCATCGCTCGACCGCTTCAGCACGACCGTCTTCGAGCGCCCGATGGCGGAGCTCATCCAGGCGCACGCGCCGCGCCGCGACGCTCCCGCGATGACATCGCCCCAGCGCCGGCGCCTGAAGAACCTGTCGCGCGAGTACGTGCGCCCGGGCATGCACATCACCGACATGCACGAGTCGCTGGTGCGCGTGCAGCAGCAGCGCGCGCAGTGGCAGCAGCTGGTGGATCCGGGCGTCATGCCCGAGATCCCCCTGGGTCTGGACGATGTCGCCACGGCGTGGCAGCGGGTGGCCGCCGACCTGGGGGCCCTCGACCGGGCACTGGGGCGCACCGAACCGCTCGCGTCGTTGCCGATCCCCTACCTGCTGCGCACGCTCGCGGGCTTGGCGGCGACCTCCGACGTCTTCGACAACCTGGTCGAGCGCGCCACCCTGCGCGGTGAGCTCGCCGACATGGGACTGGAAGAGCTGCTCACCGAGCTGTCGGTCCGCCACGTCCCCGAAGAGCACGTCGCCGCCGAATTCGAGTTCGCGTGGTGGCAGTCCGCTCTCGAAGCGATGCTGCGCTCGGACCGGGCGCTGCTGGGCGCGAACACGTCGGTCGTCGACCGGCTCGAACGCGATTACCGACTGGTCGATGAGGCGCACGCGGCCTCGGCGGGTCCGCTGCTGGCCGCGGAACTGGCGACGACGTGGAAGATCGCCGTCGTCGACGAGGCCGGCGAAGCTGCGACCCTGAAGCAGCTGCTGCGCAGCGGCGGAGCGTCTGCGACGGAGCTGGTCGAGGCCGCGCCGAAGCTCGTGCGCACGCTGGCCCCCGTGTGGCTCGCGTCGCCCTATGAAGTGCCCGCCATCCCCGAGTCGCCCCTGTTCGACGTGGTCATCGTCGCGGATGCCGCGGCGCTGTGCCTCGCCGAGGCGGCGCCGGCACTGCGACGCGCCCGCCAGGTGGTCGTCTTCGGCGACCCGGTGACGCAGCGTCCCACCGCGTTCCGCGTCGGTGCCGGGCACGCGAGCGCGGAGGACGAGCCCGACGTGCCGTTCGACGAGGTCAGCGTGTTCGAGCGGCTCACCGAGCTCGTTCCGGTCGAGACGCTGACCCGCAGCTACCGCGCGGGCGGCGAGGACCTCGCCGAGCTCGTCAACGGTGCCTTCTACGAAGGCCGGCTCGTCTCGTACCCGTGGGCGGGGTCGTACCTCGGGCGCGGGAGCCTCAGCGTCGACTACGTCGAAGGGGGCACCGGTACGCCCGACCCCATCACGGGGGCCGTCGAGAGCCCGGATGCCGAGGTCGCCCGCGTCGTCACGCTCGTGGTCGAGCACGCGGTCAACCGTCCCACCGAGACCCTGATGGTCGTCACGGCATCCGTGCGCCACGCGGAGCGCGTGCGCGCCGCCGTCGCCGCCGCCTTCGCGGGCCGGTCGGATGTCGCCGAGTTCGTCGGCCGCGACACGGCCGAGCCGTTCGCCGTGCTCGGGCTCGAGGAGTCGGTGGCGGAGAGCCGCGACCGGGTCGTCTTCTCGCTCGGATTCGGATTGACCAAGCACGGCCGGGTGCTGAGCGACTTCGGCGATCTGTCGGGCCCCGACGGAGAGCGCCTGCTGACGGTCGGTATGACACGCGCGCGCCGTTCGATGGTCATCGTCTCCTCGATCCGCCCCTCTGCCTTCGATGAGGGACGTCTGGAGTCCGGTGCGGCGACGCTCATGTCGATCCTCGGCGGCATCGCCGCCCGCGCCCGTGAGTCCCGGCTCGAAGACCTCGCCGATCCGCTCACGCTGGCCCTCGCCGGTCACCTGCGGGCACTCGGCATCGCCGTGGACGTGAACTATCGCGGCATCCTTCCCCTGGTCGCCCAGCACCGCGGCAAGGCGGTCGTGGTGGAGAGCGACGCTGACAGCATGGGGGAGACCCTGCGGGAGAGCCTGCGCTTGCGCCCGCAGGTGCTGCGCCGCCTCGGCTGGCATTACGTGCGCGTGCACGCCTTCGACCTGTACAGCGACCCGGCGGGTGTCGCGGGACGGATCGCGGCGATCCTCGGTGCCTCGCCCGAGACGCCGCGCGCCGAGACCGTCACCGAGCCGCTCGATCTGCGCTGAGCGCCGTGGACGACGAGAGCCGTCAGCGCGTCGAGCGCGTGCGCGGGTCGCGCCGGGCACGACTGACTCCGGCGCCCGGCACCGACCCCGCGCCCGAGGTTCCCGTCATCCGCGACGATGCCCCGCCCCTCACCGGGGACGGGGCATCGGGGCCGAACGATGAGCGCCTGCGGCGGGACGTGCCGCCGCACTACTAGGGGTGTTTCGACTCGCTGCGCTCGCTCAACGACCGGAAGAGCGACGACGCGAAACGCGCTCAGCGCGTGGTGGAGCTCTTCTCCAGCAGGTCGCGGATCTGGATGAGCAGTTCCTGCTCGGTCGGCAGCTTCTCCGCTTTGTCTTCGGGGACGCCGGCCTTGGCGGCCTGACGCTCCTTCCACGCGTTCATCGGGAACACGAACACGAAGTAGACCACGATCGCCACCGCGAGGAAGCTGATGAGCGCGCTGACCAGGTCGCCGATCGGGAAGGTGACCGTTCCGCCCCAGACCGCGGGAACCGGGATGCCGGGAACACCGTTGTCGTCGGGCTTCCAGAACACCTCGATGAGCGGGGTGATGATGGACGCCACGATCGCGTTCACGACGGCGGTGAATGCGGCACCGATCACGACAGCGACCGCGAGGTCGATGACGTTGCCGCGCATGATGAAGTCTTTGAAGCCCTTGATCACGGTTCCTCCGATTCTCCGGCGTGCGCCGGTCACGACCCCGACGAAGCGGGCGAGGACTTCGCCTCGGACTTCGATGATGTCGAAGTCGATGCCCCCGCGCCAGCGGCCGCGCCGGAGGTGGACGAACGCGAGTCGGTGCGGTAGAAGCCGGAACCGTTGAAGGTCACGCCGACGGTTCCGTACTGCTTGCGCAGCGCACCGCCGCACTCGGGACACTGCGTCAACGCGGCATCCGAGAACGACTGCACGGCATCGAAGCGGTGTCCGCACTGCGTGCAGGCATAGGCGTAGGTGGGCATGGTGTCCTCCGGGAAGGGGCTCAGCGTCGCGGCGACGCGAGGTCGACGGTGCGGGTGGGGGTGACGACACCGGTGACCGGCTGGTCGTGGAGGTCGCGGGGGACCTCGTCCAGCAGTTCGGTGTCGAAGACGACGGCGTAGACGGGCGGGCAGTGCTGCATCGAACCGAGGGTCTTGTCGAAGTAGCCCCGCCCCCAGCCGAGGCGCATACCGGTGCGATCGACGGCGGCGGCGGGGATCACCAGCAGATCGACGTCGTTGACGGCCAGCGGGCTCAGCACCTCGCCGACCGGTTCGGGCATGCCGAACAGGCCCTCGGCGATATCGGCGCCGGGCTCGGCGACGACCCAGTCGAGAAGGCCGTCGGCGCGGGTGATGGGCAGCAGCACGCGGATGCCGCGCTCGACGGCGTCGGCCACGAACTCGTGGGTGCCCGGCTCGGTCGGAGCCGACAGGAAGCAGGAGATCGAGCGCGCGCCGGTGCGGGCGATCAGCGCGTCGAGCTGCGCCTTGACGCCGGCGGCGTCGGCGGTGCGCATCGCCTCGGAGCGCTGCTGACGGCGCTCGCGCAGGTCGGCGCGCAGCGCCCGCTTCGCGTCGTCGATGCCGTCGGTCATGGTCCGATTGTAGGCGGCGCACCGACATGCACGGCCGCGACGGTCATGGGCGCGGTGGTGCGCGCCGGTAGGGTATGGGTCATGTCAGCTCCTGCGATCAAGGCCGTCATTCCCGCTGCGGGTCTCGGCACGAGGTTTCTTCCGGCCACCAAGGCGATGCCGAAGGAGATGCTGCCCGTCGTCGACAAGCCGGCCATCCAATACGTCGTGGAAGAGGCGGTCGCGGCGGGCATCGATGACGTGCTGATCATCCTGGGGCGTAATAAGAACAACATCTCGAACCACTTCGACTCCGTGCCCGAGCTCGAGTCGAACCTGCTCACCAAGGGTGCGCACGACAAGCTGCGCAGCGTCCAGCGCTCGACGGAGCTCGCCGACATCCACTTCGTCCGCCAGGGCGAGCCGAAGGGTCTCGGACACGCCGTGCTGCGCGCCCGTCACCACGTCGGAGACGCGACCTTCGCGGTCATGCTCGGCGATGACCTGATCGATGAGCGCGACGAACTGCTGTCGAAGATGCTGGCGGAGAACGCGGCGTCCAGCCTCACGGTCATCGCCCTCATGGAGGTCGACCCCGACCACATCCACCTGTACGGGGCCGCCGCCGTCGAGCCCACCGACGATCCCGATGTGGTCCGCGTCACGGGCCTCGTCGAGAAGCCGAAGAAGGAGGATGCCCCCTCCAACTACGCCGTCATCGGTCGCTACGTCCTCACACCGGGCGTGTTCGACATCCTCGAGCGCACCGAGCCGGGCAAGGGCGGCGAGATCCAGCTCACCGACGCCCTCCAGGAGCTGGCCGTCACCGACGGCGTGTTGGGCGTCGTGTTCCGCGGTCGCCGCTACGACACCGGCGATAGGGTGGACTACATCAAGGCCATCGTGCAGCTGGCCGCCGACCGCGACGATCTCGGTCCGGAGCTGCGGCCCTGGTTGAAGGACTTTGCGGAGAAGCTCTGACGCTGATCCTGAGCGGCCGAGGTGAGGGGTGCCGATGGAGTTGACGGCTCCCCGTGAGCACGGTCCGATCGCGATCCGACTCATCAAGCAGCGCGACGCGCGCGTGCTGCAGTCGGAGTTGATGAGCAACCGTTCGTGGCTGCGGCCGTGGGAGGCGACCAGCCCCGACGGTCCCGTCTCGTTCGATATGCGCCTCGGCATCCGTCGCCTGCTGCAGCAGTATCGCGACGGCGGAGGCGTGCCTTTCGTGATGGAGTACGACGGCGAGCTCGCCGGACAGCTGAACGTCTGGGGAATCGCCCGCGGGTCGCTGTCGTCGGCGACGATCGGGTACTGGGTGAGCGAGCGCTTCGCCGGCCGGGGCATCACGCCGACCGCGGTCGCCCTGGCGACCGACGTGTGCTTCCGTGAGCTCGGGCTGCACCGCATGGAGATCTGCATCCGTCCGGAGAATCGGGCGAGTCTGCGGGTCGTCGAGAAGCTGGGCTTCCGTTACGAGGGGCTGCGGCGGCGATTCATCCATATCGCGGGCGATTGGCGCGACCACTACGCGTTCGCGCTGGTGCGCGAGGAGGTTCCCGAAGGCGTGCTGCAGCGGTGGTTGCACGGTCGCGCGCCCGAGAGTGCGGCGACCGTGCCGCTCACCGACCGCCCCGCCGGCTGACCCGTCGTAGCGCGGCAGGAGGCCGCGGAACCTTCAGGTTCGACATGAAGGTCAGACACGCGGTCGGATGTCGCCCGATCGCGTCGCCTCGGCCCTACCGTGGGGGACATGGGTGGACAGGTTCTCGGCGGCGGCGTGGTCGTCCTCGTCGCCGTGGCGCTGTGGATGATCTACCTTCTGCCGTCGTGGCACGGCCGACACCAGTTCAATGCCGCCGAGCGCAACGCGGTGCGGTTGAATCAGGCGTTGCGTGTACTCGCCGAGACCAGTGAGACCCCGCAGGAAGTGCGGCTCGAGCTCAACGCGCGCACGGCGATGGCCCAGCAGCGACTGGCCCGTCAGGCCCAGACCGAGCGCGAGCAGGCCGAGTTCGCCCGCGTACGCGCCGAACTCGAAGTCACCAAACTGCAGGCGCGCGCCGAGGCCGCGGCCGCCCGCGAGGCTGCCGCGCGTGCGGCGGCTCGCGAGCGGGCGCGACCCGAGATCCGTCGCGCCCAGGCCCGTCGCCGCGCGCGTCTTGTCGTGACCCTCATCGCCGTCGCCGCCCTCGCGCTTGGCGCGTGGGGTGGGGTACAGCTGGCTGCGACCGGCGCGCAGCTGTTGCTCTGGCTCGCGGGAGCGCTGTTCGTGGGATGCGCCCTGCTGCTGCAGCGGATGTCGCGCGTCCAGCGTCGTGCGGTCGTTCGTGAGGTCGTTGCGCCGATCGAGCGCGTCGCGGCCGACGTGCAGGACGTGGCCCTGGATGCCGAGCGCACCTCGTGGGTGCCGCGCGAGCTTCCTCGGCCGCTCACCGCGTCGGCCGGCTCGCGTGCCGCCGCCGTGCTCGACGAGGCCGACGCGCGCGAAGCGCTGCGTCGCGGCGCCGTCGAGGAAGCGATGCGCGCGCGTGCCGAGCGTCGGCGTCCCGTCACGCTTCAGCCGCGGCCCGCGGCCCGAGACGACGAGCTCGCCGGCGGTGCCGCTGCGGGCGACGCCGCCATCGAGGCCCATGTGCGCCGCCTGCTGGAACGTCGCGCCTCCGGCCAGTAGCACCGGCTGGTGACACCGACCGGTCGGCTCAGTCGACCAGGAGGTGTCCGCGGCCGATGACGACCTCGCGTCGCGGCGTGCGAACGAGGGCATCCATGGCGTTCTCGGCATCCACGAGCACGATGTCGGCGCGGTCTCCTGCCTGCAGTCGATTCGTCGCCAAGCCGGCGAAGCGGGCGGAGCCGCCTGCCGCGATCTCGACGACACGGAGGAGATCCTCGTCGCGCACGATGCTCGACGCGCGGGCGTACTGCCAGGCGATGCCGAGGAGGTCTCCCGTGCCGTAGGGGCTCCACAGGTCACGGATGCCGTCGGTGCCGAACCCGAAGGCGACACCGGCCGCATCGAGCTCGTGCAACGGGAGCTGGGGGAGTCGGAGCGGCGCGACGGTGGTCATCGTGACGCCGAGGGCGGCCATCCGCGCGAGGAGGTCGCGGCGTCGGATGCCGTCGAGCTGAGCGACCGCGAAGCCGTGTGCCGCGTTGACGCGGCCGTGCAGCCCCAACCGCTCGACGCGCTCGAGGATGAGCTCGATCTGAAAAGCCCCCAGTTCGGCGGGGTCGTGGAGGTGGATGTCGACGCCGACGCCATGGTCGGCCGACAGCGCGAGCAGGGCGTCGACCTGTCCGACGGGATCGCGGTCGATGGTGGCGGGGTCGAGCCCGCCGATGTGCTCGACGCCTTCGCGCGCGGCGCGGTCGAGGAGGGCGAGTACGCCGGGGCGGCGCAGCACACCGTCTTGCGGGAAGGCCACGATCTCGACGGCCAGCGCACCGTCGTAGGCGGCGACGGCCTCACGCACGGCCTCGATGCCGCGCAGCTCGAGCCCCAGATCGACGTCGACGTGCGTGCGGATCGCGGTGGTGCCGTGGCTCACGAGCTGCTCGAGGACGTTGCCGGTGATCTCTGTCGACGGCATCCCGATCTCGTCGCGGTGGACCCGCTCGTGACGGATGCGGCCCTCGGTCGTCCCCTCACCGCCGTAGGACTGCCATGGCAGTCCCCATCACGACTTGTCGATGTGCGCGTGTGCGTTGACGAGACCGGGCAGGGCGAGCAGTCCGCGTCCATTGACGACGTTCCCGGCGGTGTCCACGGCGGTGTCGTCGGACGTCGGCGTGACCGCGCCGATCATCCCGCCGGCGATGCGGAGATCGACCGCGTCGCTCGGGTGCGACCACAGCCGGACGTTGCGAACGACATCGATGTCAGCAGGGGTGGGGCTCGTGCCTCCATCCTGCCGGTGCAACCGGGGCCCGAGACGCGTGATAATGTTGAGGACGTAAGGGCCTATGGCGCAGTTGGTAGCGCGCCTCGTTCGCATCGAGGAGGTCAGGAGTTCGAATCTCCTTAGGTCCACCCCACGCACAAGGCTCGAACCCTTGCCAACGGAAACGCTGGCCGAGGTTCGGGCCTTGTTGGCGTCTGCGGCCCAGGTCAGGGCATTCGCGTTGACTTGCGGATCAAGGAGCATCTCGAAGGGCCGGTTGTGCTCGACCCGCAGCTCGTTGTCCCCGTCGATGAAGACCTTCGTGAAGAATGCCTGGTTGCACAGCCGCCGGGTTGGGACTGCGACGCCCAGCGACTCCGTGCAGGCAACACGATCCGATATGCGCTGGTTGTCTCCGCCGAGACCGCGGAGCAGACCTCCAACACCATCCACGAAGAGGCCCGTGACAGGCTACGCGCACGCGCGCGTCCAGGGCCGCATTCGACCGTAGACCCCGTTTTCTGCCACCGTCTGGCTCGACCACTGGTGCTGGCCACAGGGCAGTGCGCGTCACGCAGTCTCCTGCGCATCGCGATCAGGCGGCTGGATCATCAGCACGTTCGAGATGCCGCCTTGGTTCACGCAGTCCTGGGCGAGGTCATGGACGTGCCAGTAGAAGTCCAAGTCTGCCTCGGACGCGTTAACCGTGAACTCGACTGGCGTGTACAGGTGAAGTGGGACTGAGGCTCCGTCGTAGTGATAGCCGAAGTTGTCGATCGTTGAGATGGTCAGCGGATGATCGCCAGTGAAGTAGATCCCGACGCGGATGTCGTACTCACCGACGCCTGTCGCTTCCGCTGTCTTGCGCACCAGCGCCATGAGGTCCGCCATCGCGCATTCGATGGCTGCGGACTGGACCTGCCAGCCATCGAAGTAGCCGTCGCTGCTCATGCGGTGGCCCCCAACGGCCGCTGCGATCGTGACTGATCCATCGTGGTGAATGCTCGCCCAGGCCTCCTTCCACGCCGAGCCTTCACCTGCCGCACTGTTCACAGCCACCCATCGACGAAGGCCTGGTCGCGGGTTGTGACGGTCGGGGTACGAGCCCGACCAGGAACTGGACGTCCTCGAATCGCTCGTGCAGACCGCCGACGGCATCATCGTCTCGCCCTCGCGTCCGCCGCGGTCGGGACTGCACCGCCTCGCCGCCTCGCCCGTGCCGATCGTCACCTGCGACGAGCCGGCCGACTCGCTGCTGATCGCCGGCTCGGTGCGCTCCGACAACTTCGGCGGCGGTCGTGCGGCGGCGCACCACCTCGTGGATGCCGGGGGCACACGCTTCGGCCTCGTGGGCGGCCACGGCTACCTGCCCTCGACGCAGGAGCGCCGCGACGGCTTCCTCGCCGGGCTCGCAGATCGCGGGGTTCCCGCATCCGCCGTGACGATCGCGGGGTCGCTCTACGGCATGGACGGGGGACAAGCGGGTATGGCCGAGCTCCTGGAGGAGGCACCGGACGTCGATGCCGTCTTCGCCATCACCACCATCCGCCAGAACTGGCCGGGCATCGCGGCGCGCGCTCTGGAGCTGCTGGACGAAGCCATGAACGGCGCCGGCCCTGAGCGGCATCGCCCCGCGGCCGCCGGAGTGCGTAAGATGTATGCATCTGAATCCAACTTGGAGGGCACACGCATGACCACGTACAACGTCGGCATCATCATCGGCAGCATCTCGTCGACCTCGATCAACCGTCGCCTCGCGAACGCTCTGGTTCGCCTTGCGCCGCAGGCCGACCTCACCCTCACCGAGCTGCCCATCGCCGCTCTGCCGTTCTACTCCGCTGACAACGACGGTGCCATCCCCGCCGAGGCCGCCGCCTTCAAGTCCTCGATCGAGTCGTCGGACGCCGTCATCATCGTGACCCCCGAGTACAACCGCTCAGTGCCCGGCGTGCTGAAGAACGCGCTCGACACGGCGAGCCGTCCGTGGGGACAGAACAGCTTCGCCGGCAAGCCGTCGGCCGTCATCGGCGCCTCCATCGGCGCGATCGGTACCGCGGTCGCCCAGCAGCACCTGCGCTCGATCCTGTCGTTCCTCGCCTCGCCCGAGCTGTCGCAGCCGGAGGCGTACATCCACCTGCGCGACGGCCTCGTCACCGACGACGGCGAGGTCACCGACGAGTCGACCGCCGAGTTCCTCGTGTCGTGGCTGAAGGCCGTGCACACGCACGTCGCGAAGTCGCTCAGCCCCGCCGAGTGATCCTCACCGCCCACTGAGGGGGTGCCCACCGTCCGGCGGGCACCCCCTCGTGTGTCGTCGGAAGCGGATGCGGCACGCCACGCACCGTCTCGCGCGCGCACGAGCCGGCTCTCCCAGTCCGCCGGCAACCGATCAGCGGGGCCCGGCACCGCCTGATCGAGCGGATGGCTCGTCGGGGCCGCGAGCGAGGGGCCCATGACCGCCGTCTGCGCGGTGTAGTCCCACCACCAGGTCTCGCCCGGCTCATAGCTCTGGACGTACCGGTGACCGGCTGTCGCCGCGTGCGTGGACGCGTGGCGATGCGGCGACGAGTCGCAGCAGCCCACGTGACCGCCCCTCGCATCGCCCCCGTGAGGCCACGGCAGGACCGGCACGACCTCGCGAGCGTGGCCCTTTCATGGCCACCACCGTGCGCGAGCGGCGCGGATGCCGTCAGCCGGCGTGTTCGCGGGCGCGCAGATCCTTGCGCAGGATCTTTCCGGACGTCGACTTGGGGATCGACTCGATGAACTCGACGCGGCGGATCTTCTTGTGCGGCGCGACGTTGTCCGCGACGAAGGCCATCAGCTCCTGCGCGGTGAGCCCGGAGTCGGGCGCGGGGACGATGAAGGCCTTCGGGATCTCCTGCTTGTCATCGTCGAGCACGCCGATGACCGCGGCATCCATCACTTTCGGATGGCCCAGCAGCAGCGCTTCCAGCTCGGCCGGTGCGATCTGGTAGCCCTTGTACTTGATGAGCTCCTTCACGCGGTCGACGATCGAGAAGTAGCCGCCGTCGTGGTAGACGGCGATGTCGCCGGTGTGGAGGAAGCCGTCGGCATCCAGGGTCTCGGCCGTCGCCTCGGGCTTGTTGAGGTAGCCGAGCATGACGTTCGGGCCCTGCACCCACAGCTCGCCCGGCCGGGTGCGCCCGTCGTCGTCGATCTCGGTGATCTCCTCGTCGGTCTCGGTGTCGACGAGCTTGCACACGATGTTCGGCAGGATCGTGCCCACCGAACTCACCGGGATGTCATCGCGCGTATACGGCATGGCGTGGGAGACAGGGCTCAGCTCGCTCATCCCGTAGCCCTGCATCATGCGCGCGTTGATGCGGCGGGCGGCGATCTCG
>NZ_MKRU01000005.1:11603-39948 GCF_001897985.1 Microbacterium sp. 69-7
CGCCGTCGAGCGGCGCGGCGCCGGAGAACACGGTGTGCACCGTGGAGATGTCGAACTGATCGACGATCGGATGCTTGGCGAGAGCCACCGCGATCGGTGGAGCGATGTACAGGTAGGTGCAGCCGTAGGTCTGGATGTTGGTGAGGAACTGCACGAGGTCGAACTTGGGCATGGTGACCAGGGTCGCCCGCTGCTTGAGCGCGAGATTGAGCAGCACCGTCATGCCGTAGATGTGGAAGAAGGGGAGCACCGCGAGCACGCGGTCGGTGTTCTTGAGATCGATGTTGATGCGACACTGCGCGACGTTCGCGACGAGGTTGCGGTGACTGAGCATGACGCCCTTGGGAATGCCGGTCGTCCCCGACGAGTAGGGCAGGACGGCCACGTGCGTCGCCGGGTCGAACGACACCTCCGGCGCGGCACGGCCCTCGCCGAGCAGGCTGCGCAGATCGGGATGCCCGTCGGCGCCGTCGAGCACGACGAGTCGCTCGACGGGGATGCCGACGGCCTCTGCCGCCTGCTGCGCGGCGCCCAACAGCGGGCTCACCGTGATGAGCCAGCTGGCCCCGGCGTCGCGCAGTTGCTTCTCGATCTCGCCGGCGGTGTACAGCGAGTTGATCGTCGTCACCGTCGCGCCGGCGCGGAGGATGCCGTGGAACACGGTGGCGAACGCCGGCACGTTCGGGCAGAGCAGACCGAGCACGGTGTCGGTGCCGACACCTCGCGCCGCCAGTGCGCCGGCGAAGGCGTCGACCTGCGCCTTGAGCGCGCCGTAGGAGGTCTCGGTGCCCGTGGCCGGATCGATGAGGGCGATGCGTGCCGCGTCATCCGCGCTGAGATCGGCGAACAGGTCGTCGTAGATGCTGACGTCCGGGATCTCGACATCGGGGAAGGGGCTGGTGAACACGGCGGTCTCCTTCGATGACGGGCGGCGAATGCCCGCGCGGACCGGCGACGCTGCCGGGTGCGTCCATCATGCCACCGCCAGACGCGTGTGCGGCACGCGGTCTCCGTTTCAGGGAGACCGCGTGCCACCCGGCGCCGACGTCAGACGAGCACGGCGCTCTCCCGAGCACGACGACCGATCGCGAGGCGCTCGGCGGCGCGCTCCTCCGCGGCATCCAGCGGTGTGATGTCGCGCGTCGCCGCATCGGCGAAGAGAGCGCGCACGGTGTCGCCGATCGCGGCGACACGATCCATGATCTGACTGCGTGTGCCCCGGTGCTTCGCCTCCAGGTCCAGGTAGACGACGCCGCCGGCGTTGACGACGAAGTCGGGCGCGTAGAGGATGCCGCGCGCCGCGAGGCGATCGGCACCCGAGCGGTGGGCGAGAGGGTTGTTCGCGGGGCCGCAGACGGCGCGTGCGGCGAGGGCGTCGATGGTGTCGGCGTCGAGCACCCCGCCGATGCCGGCGGGGACGAACACGTCGGCTTCGACGAGATGCTCGGAGCCCGGCTCGACCCACCGTGCATCGAGTTCGGCGGCGAGGCTGCGTTTGGCGGGGTTGACATCGGTCACCGTCAGCGCCGCGCCTTCCGCGCTCAGGCGGACCGCGAGTCGGCTGCCGACCTGCCCGAGCCCGGAGATCGTGATCCGGCGGCCGGCGACCTCGGGCGAGCCGGTCACCTGCTCGAGTGTGGCGCGCAACGCCTCGTATACGCCGAGGCTCGTCGGGCCCGCGGGCTCGCCCGACCCGCCCACCGCGTCGGGCAGGCCGACCACGTGCGCCGTCCGCTCGCTGACCACCAGCATGTCCTCCGTCGTCGATCCGACGTCCTCCGCCGTGCGGTAGCTGCCGTCGAAGCGGTCGACGGCGTCGCCGAGATCCAGGTACGCCGCGCGCCGACGATCGGCGTCGAGGGTCGTTCCCGGCGGCAGGCAGATCACCGACTTGCCGCCGCCGGCGTCCAGCCCGGCCGCGGCGTTCTTGAGCGTCATCGCGGCCGAGAGGCGCAGGGCGTCTCCGACGGCGTCGCTCCAGTGCGGATAGGTCCACATGCGGGCACCGCCGAGGGCGGAGCCGAGTGTCGAGGAGTGCAGCGCGACGGTGATGAGCAGACCGCTCCGGGCGCCCGTCGTCACCTCCACGCGCTCGTGGGAGAAATCGGGCAGGGGCAGGGTGTGCGTCATCGCATCCTCTTTCGGCGGGCCTTGTGGGCGGTGCTCGGTGGATGCCGCCGCGTTGCGGCATCCACCCCCTATTCTGCCTCCGCCGGCACCGATCCCGTGGGTCCGTGCGCGTGAGCGTCGTCGACCGCGCCGGTGGTGCCGCGGTCGGAGAGATCGAACGGGCGTCCCCGCAGCGCGCGCAGCGCGTACAGGATGGTCGCCAGATCGATCATTTCCTGTCCGAGCGCGCCGATGACGGCCGGCACCAGGCCGGTCGTCGCGAGCAGCATCGCCGCGACGCTCAGGGCGATGCCGATCCAGATGGCGACGTAGGCCACGCGCAGGGTGTCGCGACCGATCGCGACCGCTTCGGCCACCTTCGTCAGCGAGTCCTTCAGCACGACGGCATCCGCCGCATCGCCTGCGGCCGTGGCTCCCCGCGCGCCCATCGCGATGCCGATGTCGGCGGCGGCGAGCACCGGCGCATCGTTCACCCCGTCGCCCACCATGAGCACCGGGCGCGGCGTCATCATCGCGGCCAGGTGCACCTTCTCGGCGGGCAGCAGGTCGGCGTGCACCTCGTCGACGCCGACCGACGCCGCCACGGCGTCGGCGGTGGGCCGGGCATCACCGGTGAGCATCGTGACGCGTTCCACGCCGTGTCCGCGCAACCAGCGCACGACGGCCCGCGACTCCGGCCGTGCACCGTCGGCGAGCACGAGGGCTCCCGCGAAGCGCCCGTCGACAGCGACGTACGCGGCCGCATGCCCCGCCTCCAGCGCGGTGAGCGTGGTGTCCGGCGCGAGTGCCGCGACGTAGGCCGGCTTTCCGACGACGACGCGTCGCCCGCCGATCACGGCGGTCACTCCGTTGGTCGCCTCCTCGTGCGCATCGTCGGCCGCCTCCACGGCGATCCCACGGGCGGACGCGGCGCGACGGATGCCGTCGGCCAGCACGTGCGCGGAGTACTGCTCGGCCGAGGCCGCCCACGCCAGCAGGCGGTCGGGATCGATGCCGGGCGCGGGACGCACATCGACCAGCATGGGACGGCCCTGGGTCAGGGTCCCGGTTTTGTCGAAGGCGGCGGAGCGCGCGCGTGCCAACTGCTCGATGACGGCGCCGCCCTTGACGATGATGCCCGCCTTCGCCGCCCGCGAGATGCCGCCGAGGAAGGCGACCGGGGCCGCGATCAGCAGGGGGCACGGTGTGGCGAGCACGAGCACCTCGGCGAATCGGACGGAGTCGCCCGACAGCCCCCACGCCGCTCCAGCGATGGCGAGCGAGACCGCCGTGAAGGGAATCGCGAACCGGTCGGCCAGGCGCACCATCGGTGCGCGCGACTCCTGCGCGGCACGCACGAGCGCGATGATCTGCTGGTATTGGCTGTCGGCGCTGCGCCGCAGAGCCCGCACCCGGATCGCGCGCGATCCGTTGACCGCTCCCGAGAGCACGGTCTCGCCGGCGGTGCGCGTCACCGGCATGCTCTCTCCGGTCAGAGACGACTCGTCGAAGCTCGCCTCGTCCGACAGGAGGACACCGTCGACGGGAACGACCTCCGCGGGGCGCACCAGCAACTCGTCGCCGACCGCGACCTCGTCGGCGGGAAGATCCCGTGTCTCATCGCCCGCGCCCGGACGGCGGACATGCGCGATCTGCGGCGCGCGATCCAGCAGCGCCGTCAGCTCACGAGTCGCACGGCGGCCCGCGTAGTCTTCGAGCGCCTCGCCGCCGGAGAGCATGAGCACGATGATCAGCGCCGCGATCGTCTCACCGACCGCGAGGGTCGCGACCATGGCGATGACGGCGAGCACGTCGAGTCCGACATGACCGCGCATCACGTCGCGGATCATGCCGATGATCGTCCACACGACGACGGCGGAGACGTAGGCGGTGGTGATCCCCGTCGCCCACGCGCTCTGACCCGCGCCGGCGAGTGCCGCGGCGATGATGCCCACGGCGACGGTCGCGGTGATCACGGGGTACCGTCCGAGGGCGGCGAGGATGCGGCGCATGCTCCCAGCATTCTCCTCGGAGCGAGGGCCCGCCAGTAAGCCTGGATTGCCTTGCTTGGACCGCGTCGGCGATGTTCGAGGGCGGCCGACTCTAGGCTGGCGCCATGACCGAGAACCTCTCGCCGCGCAGTCGCATCGTCCACGAGGCCCTCCGCTCCGCCGGGGTGGCGGGGGAGATCATCACGCTCCCGGACGCCGCCTCGACGGCGGCCGTGGCCGCCGCCGCCCTCGGCGTCGAGGTCGGCGCCATCGCGAACAGCCTCGTCTTCTTCTCCGACGGCGAACCGCTGCTCGTCATGACCAGCGGGGCTCACCGCGTGGACACGGCGGCCCTCGCCGAGCGCCTCGGACGCCGGAGCATCGTGCGGGCGACGCCGGATCAGGTGCGCACGGCCACCGGCCAGGCGATCGGCGGCGTGGCGCCGACCGGACACCCCGCCCCGCTGACCACCGTGGTCGACGAGGCGCTCGCGGCATTCGACGAGATCTGGGCGGCCGGCGGCACACCGCACACCGTGTTTCCTCTCACGTTCGACGAACTCGTCCGCCTGACCGGCGGCACCGTCAGCGCGGTGGACTGAGCACGCTCAGTCGGCCCGCAGCACCTCCCAGGCGGTGACGGCCGCGGCGGCCGTCCAGGCCTGCGGCCGGCAGGCCGCGGGGTAGGGGGCGGGAGCCCGCACCTCGTCGGCGCTGTCACCGGCGTACAACTCCGGCACACGGAACTCGAACGCCTCGGCGCCGGCGAGCATCTGCGCGACGATCCGCCGGGCATGATCGTGTCGACCGGCGCGCAGCATCCCCCGGGCGACGATCGCGGTGTCGTGGATCCAGACGCTCCCGCCGTGGTAGCTGAGCGGCCAGTAGCCCCCGGCGTCGGTCGAAAGGGTCCGGATGCCGAAGCCGGACGCCATCCGCTGATCGATCAGCAGGTCGGAGACGCTCGCCTCCTGCGCGCGGTCCAGGATGCCGGTGCCCAGGAGATGGCCGATGTTGGAGGTGAGCGTGTCGACCGCGCGGCCCTCGCGGTCGAGGGCGATCGCGGGGAAACGTCCGGACGGCGTTGTCACCCAGAAGCGCTCCGCGAAGCGGTCCTTGAGATCGCGCGCCCACGCGCGCACACGCTCGGCGCCCGGCCGGCCGAACCGCTCCAACAGATCGGCTCCGCCGATCGCCGCCTCGTACGCGTAGCCCTGGACCTCGCAGAGAGCGATGGGGCCTGCCGCGAGCGAACCGTCCTGCCATTGGATGGAGTCGCCCGAGTCCTTCCACCCCTGGTTGGACAGGCCGTGGCCGGTCTCGTCGACGTACTCGAGGAACCCGGTGCGCTCCGCGGAAGCCACGATCCAGTCGAGGGCCGCTTCCATCGCGGGCAGCAGTGCGATCACGTCGGCATCCGGCATTCGCTGGGCCGTCTCGGCGAACAGGCAGATCCACAGGGCTGTCGCATCGACCGTGCCGTAGTACAGCGGCGGCAGCACGATGCCCTCGCCCGGCATCGTCAGTGTCGACGCGCGCAGTTCGTGCATGATCTTGCCCGGCTGCTCGGCCGTCGCCGGGTCGTCGTGCGTGCCCTGCAGACGCGCGAGGACGCGCAGCGTGGATGCCGCGATCCGCGCATCCAGCGGCAGCAGCAGTCGCGCCGCCCAGAGCGAGTCCCGTCCGAACAGGGTGAAGAACCAGGGTGCGCCGGCCGCGAAGAACTCGTCCTCCGGCGCCGCGGGAAGGGCGAGGCGCAGCGCTCCGAGATCGTCGAGGGCGCGGTCGAGCCAGCTCTGCAGACGCGGATCGGCACCCGCGGGCACGCACGGGCGCTCCCAGGGGATCGTCGTGGTCGCCCCGCGCACCACGAGGGCGGCGTCCGCAAGGAGTGCCGTCCACGACACGCTCATCCGGCCCCGGGCGGGGCAGTCCAGGCGCCATTCCAGGGTGATCTCGCCATCGTCGGCGGTGACCGCGGCATCCGGCGCCGTCAGCTGGACGGAGGTGTCGCCGCGACGGACGACGACCGCGCCGTCGGCGATCGTGATTTCGCCTTCCGTCCTGCGGGACGCGCCCGCTTTCACGTCTTGCAGGGCGCCGATATCGACGCGCACGCGGGCACGCAGTCGGAGGGGGACCGGGATGTCGCGGTGGGAGTGCACGGTGAGCGTCTCGGTGACGCGGCCCTCCACCACGGTGCGCTCCCGCTGCAGACGCACCTTCGGATCGGGCGTGTCGTCGTCCACGCCCCGCAGCAGAGCATCCATCCGCACGGTGCAGGCAGAGATCAGGTCGGTGGCGATGTGCTCCGGGCGATGCCACGCACCGTCGGCGCCGGCATAGTGCACGTCGAGACCGCGCACGAACCGCGTGTCTCCGTGGTAGATGCCGTCGATCGGGGCCGCGCCCATGTCGCCGTCACGCCCCGACCACGCCTGGGTGGGTGCGGCGAGCGCCACGACCCGGTCGGACAGGAATGGCTGCAAGCCGGCCGTCATCCCTTCACTGCTCCTTCACTGGTGTTCATGATCTTCCTCTGGAAGAGGAAGAAGAGGACGGCGACGGGGATCGTCATGATCGCCGCGGCCGCGAGTTTGAGGGGGTACTGGGTGCCCTGACTGAGCTGGCCCGAGGCGAGGGAAGCGACGCCCTTGGTCAGTGTCGTGAGCTCGGGCGACTGCGTCGACACGATGAAGTGGCTGAGCTCGTTCCACGACCCTTGGAACGACAGGATCACGATCGTGATCAGCGCGGGCCGGGCCATCGGCAGCACGATCGACCAGAACACGCGGAAGCTGCCGGCCCCATCGATACGCGCCTGTTCCTCGACCGAGTCGGGGATCGACTCGAAGAAGTTCTTCATGATGAACACGCCTGCCGCGTCCACGAGCAGCGGCAAGATCATGCCGGCGTAGGAGTTGTAGAGACCGAGCTGGTTCAGCACGAGGAACTTGGGGATCAGCAGCACGACGGTCGGCACCGCCATCACGGCGACCACGAAGGCGAACACGACGGCGCGGCCGCGGAAGCGCAGGCGAGCCAGCGCGTAACCGGCGAGCGAGACGAAGAACACCCGCCCGATCGTCACGCACACGGTGACGATGACCGAGTTCGCGAACCACAGGGGGAAGTCGCTATGCAGGAACAGGCGCTCGTAGGCCGCCGTCGAGAACGTCGCAGGGATCAACGAGATCGGATCGGTCGCGGCATCCGGCTCCGTCTTGAACGACGTCGCCACCTGCACGAGGAACGGGTAGATGTACACGAGCGCGAGCATGGCCAGCATCGCGTACAGCAGCACTTGCCCGGTGAGGCTGCGAACGGTGATCCGCCGACGGCGGCGCGGTGCGGCACCGGCGCTCTCGGTCTGCGCTTCGACGGTCATCACAGCGGCGCTCATGCGTCTGCCCCCTTCGGCGATGCGGACGGCGTGGATGCCGCGGCCCGCGGCTGGTAGGCGCGGATGCGTCGCTTCGAGACCGGGCGATCGCGCAGCACCCAGCGCTGCAAGAGGGTGAAGGCGATGATGATGACGAAGAGGATGAACGCGATCGCCGCTCCCACCCCCCAGTCCTGGTTCTGGAAGGCGGAGGTGTACGAGAGGTAAGCGGGGGTCATCGTTGTCTTGGCGGGGCCGCCCTGCGTGCCGGTGTAGATCTGGTCGAACACCTGCCAGCACCCGATGAGCCCGAGTGTGATGACGGTGAACAGCGTCGGTCGCAGCTGGGGGAGGGTGATGTGCCAGAAGCGCTGCCACCCGCTCGCGCCGTCCATCATGCCCGCCTCGCCGAGTTCGACGCCGATGTTCTGGAGGGCGGCGATGAACAGCAGCATGAAGGTGCCGCTCGTGGTGAACACCGCCATCAGGACGAAGGCGGACATCGCGACCGAGGGTCCCGACAGCCAGTCCCACCACGAGACGCCGAGAAAGCCGGTGCCGGTCAGGGCGTCCGGTCCGTCGGTGATGCCCACCGCTGCGAGGGCGACGTGCACGATGCCGCGCGGATCGCTGAACCAGTTCGGCGCGGCGAGCCCGATCGCCGACAGGATCTGGTTGACGGGGCCGGCGAACGAGAACAGGAACAGCCACAGCACCGTGATCGCGACCGAGCTGGTCACCGACGGGAAGTAGAACGCGGTGCGGAAGAACCCACGGCCGCGCAGGATCCGGCGGCTGACGAGGACGGCCAGGAACAGCGACAGGACCGTCTGCAGAGGGACCACCAGCAGGACGTACCAGGCGTTGTTGCGCAGCGCCGTGCCGAAGTCGCGCTCGGCGAGACCTCCGCCGGTGGTGATCGCGACGTAGTTGTCGAGGCCCACGAAGCTGACCGATCCGGAAAGAGGGCTTCCGCGCCCCGACCAGTCCGAGAAGCTGACCCAGAGCGCCATGAGCACGGGCACGAGCAGGAACACGCCGAGGATGAGGATGACGGGCGACACGAACAGCCAGCCCGCGCCGGCCTCGCCGCGGCGGATTCCGCGGGAGCGCGGATGCCGGGGCGGGGCCGGGCGCGAGGGCGTCGCGGCCGGGGCGACGGAAGCGGACATGATCAGCCGACGACGGCCTCGAGGTTGGACTGCACCGTGTCGAGGATCTTCTTCGGGTCGCCCGTCTTCAGGGACTCCAGTTGCGCGTTGAAGTCCTTGATGACATCGGCCGCACCCTTATTGGTGGGCACGCCCTGCGCGTAGTCGGCGCCGTTCAGGAACGCGACGAGCGACGGGTTGTCGCTCTTCCACGTCTGAGCGGCGGACTGCACCGACGGCATCGGTCCGAACGCCTTCGAGAACGCAAGCTGCTGGTCGGCGCTCGTGAGGTACTCGACGAGGTCGAGAGCGGCCTTCTGGTTGGGGCTGTCGGCGGCCATGCCCCAGCAGTTGGTGAACTGCAGGGTGCCCTTGCCGGCGCTGCCGGCGGGGAGCTCGACGACCTTGGCCTTCACATCGGGGTAGTCGCCGAGGGCGCCGGTGATCCAGTTGCCCTCGATCGTCATGGCGCCCAGCTGCTTGCCGAACGCCTCGCCGCCCCAGCCCGCCCCGACATCGGAGGCGTAGGCGAAGGTGCCGTCCTGCAGGTGCTTCTGCACGTAGGCGAGCGCCGTCACGTTGGCGTCGCTGTTGGCTTCGGCGGTCTTTCCGTCCTCCGAGACGAGGCGGCCGCCGGCCTGCGCCATGAAGGCGCCGAGACGGGCGTACTCGCCGCCGAAGACGAGCCCCTTCGTCGTGCCGCTCGTCAGCTTCGCGGCCACCGCGGCCAGCTGGTCCCAGGTGGTCGGGATGTCGGCGTCGGTCAGGCCCGCCTTCGTCCACAGATTCTCGTTGATCACGAGCTGCAGCGTGGAGAAGTCCTTGGGCGCGCAGAAGAAGGTGTTGTCGTAGGTGAAGTTCTTCACCAGCGACGGGTAGAAGTCGCCCTTGTTGCTCAGCTGGTCGCCGTAGGCCTTCAGTGAGCCGTTGCTCGCGAAGCCCGCGAGCTGGTCGGTGCTGAGGTAGAAGAGGTCCGGCGGAGAGCCGGCAGCGAAGCCCTGCGACAGCTGCTGGGCGAGGTCGGTCGCGGCGACGACCGACGCCGACACACCGGATTTCGCGGACCAGGCGGCGACGGCATCCTGCGCGGCCTTGGTCTCGGCGTCTCCCGATGAGCCGATCATGATCGTCAGCGGCTTGTCGGACGAGGTCAGCCCTCCGGCGCTCGCCGAGGGGTCGGATCCCGACCCGCTGAATCCCTGGCCGCATCCGGTCAGCAGCAGGCTCGAGGCCACGGCCAGGCTCCCTGCCGCGAGCATCGTCCGTGCTGTGTGTCGCTTCATCGCATCTCCTTCGATCGCGGGGCTCGCGCGTGCTCAGCGCGGCCCATGGTGCCATCCCCTCGCGGATCCTCCGTACGATCCGCCGTTGAATCGATCATTTGATCGTTCAAATCGTGGGATGCTTGAAAAGATAGACGACCAGGCCGAGACCGTCAAGGAGGACCGCGTGAACAGATCGGCGACGATCGAGGACGTGGCGCGGGCCGCGGGCGTATCCCGCCAGACGGTCAGCAACGTGATCAACTCACCCCAGATCGTGCGGGAGGAAACGCGCGCCCGTGTCGCCGACGCCATCTCGCGTCTGAACTACGCCCCTCATGCCTCCGCACGCCGATTGCGCACGCGACGCAGCTCGACCATCGGCATCCACCTCGACCCGTACGCGGGCGGGATCTCCGGCGTCGTGCTCGACCGCTTCGTGCACGCGCTCACCGAGCAGGCGGGCGAGCGGGGCCTGCGTGTCATGCTCTACGCGGCGCGCACCCCCGAGGAGGAGATCCGACGGATGGGGGATCTGCGTGAGGGCGGAGAGATCGACGCGGTCGTCATCACCGGCACGTTCCCCGGCGATCCTCGTGCGGAGTGGCTCGTGGAGCGGGGCGTGCCGTTCGTGTCCTTCGGCCGCCCCTGGGGCAGCGACGACGTCGGCGCCCCTACCCATCACTGGGTCGATGTCGACGGCGCCGCCGGCACCGCCGAGGCGACACGGCACGCGTTGACCACGGCGGGTCCGCGCGTCGCCTTCCTGGGCTGGCCCGCCGGTTCCGCGACCGGCGACGACCGTGAACGCGGGTGGCGTCAGGCCCTGGATGCCGGGCACGCGCGCGCGGGCGGATGGACGCCGATCCGCGCCGTGAGCGACGAGAATGTGGCGCGCGCGCGCGACGTCGCCGCCGATCTCGTCGCCGCCGACGAGATCGATGCCATCGTCTGCGCCAGCGACTCGCTCGCGGTGGGCGCCCATCTGGCCGCGGTGGCGGCCGGGCGCCCCGCCCTCCCGATCGTCGGCTTCGACAACACCCCCGCGGCCGAAGCCTTGGGCCTGTCCAGCGTCGAGCAGCTGCCCGAAGAGGTCGCCGTCGGCGCGCTGGACCTGCTGCTCGGGGGAGCGGCATCCATCGAGCGCCGTGACGCCGAGCCCGGGCGCGCCCACGTCCTCGTCGAGCCGCGCCTCGTCGTTCGGTAGGCGGCGCGGACCCGGGCTGCCGGACGGCTCAGCCGTGGAGCCGTCGTCGCAGTTCGTCCGCCGCCGACGTGACCGCCGGCGCGAGCGCCTCCGCGGAGTGTCCGGCCTCGGCCGGCCAGGTGACCGCGATCGCCGCGACCGGCCAGTCGGCGTGGTCGCGCACGGCCACGGCCACCGAGCGGAAGCCCAGGGTGACTTCGCCGTCTTCGCTCGCGAAGCCCGCCGCGCGCGTCTGGCGCAGCAGCTCGCGCAGCTCGGCCGGGCGCCGCGGTCCGCGGCCCGTGCGGTCGGCGAAGGCCGCGGCATCCGGATAGAGGGCGCGCACCTGCTCGCGCGGCAGGGCTGCGAGCATCGCACGTCCCGTCGCCGTCAGGTGAGCCGGCAGCCGCACGCCCACGTCGGTGACGAGCGCGGGGCGCCGCGGCGCGCGCTCCTCGACGATGTACAGCACGTCGCGGCCGGTCATGACCGCCACATGCGTGCTCTCACCAACGCGGTCGGACAGCGCCGCGACGAGGGGACGCCCGAGCCTGGCGAGAGGCTGCTGGCGGGCGTAGCCGCCGGCCAGCTCGAACGCGGCCGTCCCCAGCCCCCAGCGCCGATCGTGTGGCAGGTGCACCACGAATCCGTGCGCCGCCATCGCCGCCAGCAGGTGGTAGACGCTGGAGCGGGGGATGCCGAGACTGTCGGAGATCGTCCGGGCGGCGACCGGTCCGCGCTGGCGTGCGAGGTAGGAGAGGATTCGCAGTGTCTGATCTGCGGCGGGGACCTGCGCAGGGGCCGGCGACGAGCCCGCATCGTCGGCGTTGTCTGGGATCACAGACACAGAATGCCACGCTCGTGTGGCCGCGGGGGCAGAATCGGGATGGAATCGGGACATGACCACCGTCGCCGCTTCGACCCTTGCCGATCACGGCCTCGTCGGAGCGCGCCCCCTGACACCCGCCGAGGTCGTCGCCGTGGCCCGCCACGGCGACGCGGTCGAGATCGCCGCCGACGCCTGGACGCGGATCGGCGCGGCGCGGGAGCTCATCGAGCGCCTGGCCGACGACCCGGAGCCGCACTACGGCATCTCGACCGGCTTCGGCGCGCTGGCGACGACCTTCATCGCGCCGGAGCGACGCCGTCAGCTGCAGGCGAGCGTCATCCGCTCCCACGCGGCCGGCACCGGTGCGGAGGTGGAACGCGAAGTCGTGCGCGCCCTGCACCTGCTGCGCCTGCAGACCCTCGCGACCGGACACACGGGCGTGCGCCCGATCGTCGTCGAGACCTACGCCGCGATGCTCAACGCCGGCATCACCCCGATCGTGCGGGAGTACGGCTCGCTCGGGTGCTCCGGAGATCTCGCCCCACTTTCGCACCTCGCGCTGGCGGCCCTCGGCGAGGGGGAGGTGCGCGATCGCACGGGCGCGCTCGTGGCGGCATCCGACGCTCTCGCCGCCGCCGGCATCGCTCCGCTCGTTCTCGAAGAGAAGGAGGGTCTCGCCCTCATCAACGGCACCGACGGCATGCTCGGCATGCTCGCTCTCGCCCTCTGCGACCTCGACAATCTGCTCACCGTCGCCGACATCACCGCCGCCATCTCGATCGAGAGTCAGCTCGGTACCGATGCGGTGTTCGCCGCCGACCTGATGGCGCTGCGTCCGCAGAGCGGGCAGGCGGCGTCGGCCGCGAACGTGCGCACCCTGCTCGCCGACTCGCCCCTCGTTGCGAGTCACCGCGACCCGGCGGTCTGCACGCGCGTGCAGGACGCGTACTCGCTGCGCTGCTCGCCACAGGTGCACGGAGCCGCGCGCGACACCGTCGCGCACGCCCGCACCATCGCCGAGCGGGAGCTGGCCTCCGCCGTCGACAACCCGGTCGTCACCGGCGACGGTCGCGTCGAATCCAACGGCAACTTCCACGGCGCCCCGGTCGCGTACGTCCTCGATTTCCTCGCGATCGCCGTCGCCGACCTCGCCTCGATCGCCGAACGCCGCACCGACCGGGCGCTCGATCGCACCCGCAGCCACGGTCTGCCGCCGTTCCTCGCCGACGAGGTCGGCGTCGATTCGGGGCTCATGATCGCGCAGTACGCGGCCGCGGGGATCGTCTCGGAGCTCAAGCGTCTGGCGGTCCCGGCATCCGTCGACTCCATCCCCTCGTCGGCGATGCAGGAAGACCACGTGTCGATGGGGTGGGCCGCCGCACGCAAGCTCCGCCGCGCCGTCGACGGACTCGCCCGGGTGCTCGCGATCGAACTCGTCACCGGGTGCCGGGCCCTCGACCTGCGGGCGCCGTTGCAGCCGGGGCCCGCCACCGCCGCGGTCCGCGCCGCGGTGCGCGCCGCGGGCATCGCAGGGCCCGGGCCCGACCGGTTCGTCAGCCCCGACCTCGAAGCCGCCACCGCGCTCGTTCTCTCCGGCGCGGTCGCCGACGCTGCGTTCACAACTCCGGACAACCGTCCCTGATCGAAGGAGATCACGATGACATCACCCGTTGACGCCCAAAACTCCGGAGTTGTGAACCGGGCGGCGTCGAGCCGCGGCCCCGTCCGCGCCCCACGTGGGAGCGAGCGCACGGCGAAGAGCTGGGGGGCCGAGGCCGCGAAGCGGATGCTGATGAACAACCTCGACCCCGAGGTCGCCGAACACCCCGAAGACCTCGTCGTCTACGGCGGCACGGGGCGGGCGGCGCGGTCGTGGGAGGCATACGACGCCATCGTCCGCACGCTCGATGAGCTCGAGCCCGACGAGACGCTGCTGGTGCAGTCCGGAAAGCCGGTCGGGGTCTTCCGCACCCACGAGTGGGCCCCGCGCGTGCTGATCGCCAACTCCAACCTCGTGGGTGACTGGGCGAGCTGGCCGGAGTTCCGCCGGCTCGAGCAGCTGGGACTCACGATGTACGGGCAGATGACCGCGGGATCGTGGATCTACATCGGCACGCAGGGCATCCTGCAGGGCACGTATGAGACGTTCGCCGCCGTCGCCCGCTCACTCGGGCGGGACTCGCTCGCCGGAACGCTCACCCTCACCGCCGGAGCCGGCGGCATGGGCGGCGCCCAGCCGCTCGCGGTGACGCTCAACGGGGGAGCGGCGCTGATCGTCGACGTCGATGCGTCACGTCTGGAGCGCCGGGTCGCGCACGGCTACCTCGACGAGTACACCGACGACCTCGACGCTGCCCTCGCGCGTGCGGTGGCGGCGCGCGCGGCGGGACAGGCGCGGTCGGTCGGCCTCGTCGGCAACGCCGCCGAGGTGTTCCCCGAGCTGCTGCGCCGCCGCCTCGCGGGCGCCGCCCCGATCGACATCGTCACCGATCAGACCAGCGCCCACGACCCGTTGGCCTATCTGCCCGTCGGAGTGGGCGTCGGACAGTGGCGGGATGCCGCGGCATCCGACCCGGAGGGCTTCACCGTCCGTGCCCGCGCCTCGATGGCGGCGCACGTGGAGGCGATGGTCGGATTCCAGGATGCCGGGGCCGCCGTGTTCGACTACGGCAACTCGATCCGCCGCGAGGCCGAGCTCGGCGGCTACGACCGGGCGTTCGCGTTCCCCGGGTTCGTGCCCGCCTACATCCGGCCGCTGTTCGCCGAGGGTCGGGGCCCGTTCCGGTGGGTGGCGCTCTCGGGCGATCCGGACGACATCGCGAAGACCGACCGTGCGGTCGCGGAGCTGTTCCCCGACGACGTCCCGCTGCGCAGATGGCTGGAGAAGGCGGGGGAGACCGTGCACTTCGAGGGGCTGCCCGCGCGGATCTGCTGGCTCGGCTACAAGGAGCGCCACCTCGCCGGATTGAGGTTCAACGAGATGGTCGCCTCGGGCGAACTCGCCGGACCGATCGTCATCGGCCGCGATCACCTCGATGCCGGCTCGGTCGCCTCGCCCTACCGCGAGACCGAGGCGATAGCCGACGGTTCGGACGCGATCGCCGACTGGCCGCTGCTGAACGCGCTGCTGAACACGGCCTCGGGGGCGTCCTGGGTGTCGATCCACCACGGCGGCGGGGTCGGCATCGGCCGCTCGATCCACGCCGGTCAGGTCGTCGTGGCCGACGGCACGGCGCTCGCCGCGCAGAAGCTCGAGCGGGTGCTCACGAACGATCCCGGCACCGGGGTCATGCGGCACGTGGATGCCGGCTACGAGCGTGCGCGCGAGGTCGCGCGCGAGCGCGGACTGACGGTTCCGATGCTGCGGGACGACGTGCCGTGAGCACGCTCATCCTCACGAACATCGGTGAGCTCACGACGAACGTCGAGGGGCTAGGAGATGACCCCACCGACCCGACCGGCGTCATCCGGGGCGCCGCCGTGGCTATCGTCGACGGTCGTATCGCCTGGATCGGCCGCGCTGCGGACCGACCCCGCTCCCTCGCCGATGTCTCGGCGGTGGTGGTGGATGCCGAGGGGCGCGCGGTCATCCCCGGGTTCGTCGACAGCCACACGCACCTCGTCTTCGCGGGCGATCGCGCCGACGAGTTCGCCGCCCGCATGGCCGGCCAGCCGTATGTCGCCGGCGGCATACGGCGCACCGTGGCGGCGACGCGCGCGGCATCCGACGACGAGCTGCGGGCGCGTCTGAGGGGCTTCGTCGACGAGATGCACCGGCAGGGCACCACCACGTTCGAGGTGAAGACGGGCTACGACCTCACCCTCGACGGCGAGGCCCGGCTCGCGCGCCTCGCGCGCGAGGTCACCGACGAGGTCACCTTCCTCGGCGCGCACGTCGTGCCCGACGAGTTCGCCGGTGATCGCGACGCCTACATCGATCTCGTCTGCGGCCCGATGCTCGACGCCGTGCTCCCCTTCGCCCGATGGATCGACGTCTTCTGCGAGAGGGGGGCGTTCACGCCCGCCGAGAGCCGCCGCATCCTCCTGGCGGGGATCGACGCGGGACTTCTCCCACGGCTGCATGCCAACCAGCTGGGTCACGGGCGCGGCGCGCGGCTCGCGGCCGAGCTCGACGTCATCTCGGTCGATCACTGCACCTACCTCGATGAGGAGGATGTGCGCCTGCTCGCGGCGAGCGACGTCGTGGTCACGCTGCTGCCCGGCGTGGAGTTCTCGACCCGGCAGCCCTATCCCGATGCGCGTCGGCTGATCGACGCCGGCGTGAGTGTCGCCCTCGCGAGCGACTGCAACCCGGGCACCAGCTTCACCAGCTCTCTGCCGCTCATGGTCGCGCTCGCCGTGCGCGAGATGGGGATGACGGTCGCCGAGGCGGTCTGGGCGGCCACCGCCGGCGGCGCTCGCGCCCTGCGCCGCAGCGATGTCGGCTCCCTCGCCCTCGGCGCACGTGGCGATCTGGTGCTGCTCGATGCGCCGACGCGGACCCACCTCGCGTACCGCCCGGGGGTGCCGCTGGTGCGCGCCGTCTACCGCGGCGGTGAGCTGATCGCGTAGTCGTTTCGACTCGGCGCTGCCGCGAGTCGAAACGCCCCGTGCGGCACGGCGTCAGGGGCGGTCGAAGCTCCATTCGTCGGGGTCGACGGCCGTCGCGACATCCCAGTCGTCGCTCGCCCACACGAACGTCGCGACTGCGCAGGTGGGCATATGGCCGATGCGCCCGCCGGACAGGCTCTGCGCCAGCACGGTCATGCCGGGATCGTGCGCGACGACCATCACGGCGGGCACCGCCCTCGCCGCCGCGGCGGCCAGCAGGGTGCCCGCCGGCGCGCCGTAGAGGTCGGGGTCCGCTTCGGGCTGCAGCCCGAACGCGGAGGCGAAGAAGGATGCCGTCGTGCGGGCGCGCAGCGCGGTCGAGCAGAGCACGGCATCCAGTTGCAGTCCCCGCGTGGCGAGCCGCTCCGCGAGCAC
Organism: Microbacterium sp. 69-7; assembly: GCF_001897985.1. NCBI lineage: Bacteria > Bacillati > Actinomycetota > Actinomycetes > Micrococcales > Microbacteriaceae > Microbacterium > Microbacterium sp. 69-7. The sequence goes on from NZ_MKRU01000005.1 coordinate 28,500, forward strand.
GGGTGCGTCGCGCAGGCCCCGCTCGTTGAGCGGACGGTCGTGATCGTCGAGACCGGGATCGCCCCAGTCGCTCTTGGCGTGGCGGACGAGCACGAGCGTCGTCATACGGTGACCTTTCGTCGGTGCAGGCCGGCTAGCAGCTCCAGCACGCACAGGGCGGCCAGGCGCACGGTGCGCCCGTCGGCCGCGTCGGCCGCGGCATCCACTTCGACGATATCCGCGCTGCGCACGCCGGCGTCGGCGGCCACGCCCCGCACGAGCGTCCGCAGCTCCCACGCCTGCAGGCCACCGGGAACCGACGCCGGGCAGCCGGGCGCCACCGCACGATCGCAGACGTCCACGTCGATGTCGAGATGGATGCCGCCACCCCCGCGCCCGGCCACCTCGCGCGCCTCGGCGATCACGTCGTGCGCCCCGCGCCGACGAAGCTCGTCGAGGGTGATGACACGGATGCCGAGGTCGGCGGCGCGCTGGGCGTACGCCGCGGAATTGGCGAAGTCGGCGATGCCGATCTGCACGATGCGCGTCGGGTCGAGGCCGTCGTCGACGAGGCGACGCACGGGGGAGCCGTTGGAGACGCCGTCGCGCAGGTCGAAGTGCGCGTCCAGCGTGATGAGACCGGCGGCGCCGGCGCCCTGGGCCGTCGCATACGTGATCGAGTTGTCGCCGCCGAGCGCGATCAGCAGTGCGGTGCGCGCCGTCAGCGCGGCGGTGCGGCCGCGCACGCGCGCCTCGCCCTCGGAGCCGTCGGGCTCGGCGACATCGCCCGCGTCGGCCAGCCGCAGCGCGGCGGCGAGGTCGACGGGCGGCGGACCCAGGAGCGTCGGGCTGTACCGGCGCAGCGCCTCACGGACCGCGCCGGGCGTCGCATCGGCACCGGTGGGTGAGAGCGATGTGCGACAGGCCGGCACCCCCAGCAGCACGGCGTCGAGGCGCCCGGCCGCCGACGCCTCCTCGAGCGCGGGCCAGTCGCCGGCGCGCGGCCAGAGCGGGTCGTGGGACAGGGCAGCCGTCATCAGCCGACGTACACCCAGGCGGTGCGCCCGCTTCCCAGCGTCACCCGCACCCGGCGGTACAGCGACACTTCGTACTCGTCGGCGGCATCCACTTCATCGGCGGTGAGGTGCAGAACGCGGCCGACCACTTTGTCCAGCGGGCTGCCGGTCTCGCGCAGCACGGGATGCACGGAGGCGCCCGACAGATCGACGACGCGCTGGTCCTCGATCTCGACGTAGTCGATGGTGTAACCGGGCAGCACGTCGGGCTCGCCCGCGATCAGGCGCCCGAAGGTGTCCAGCTGCACCTCGGCATACTGGAGCGTGCCGTAGGTGAACAGCAGCTCGTCCGCCGGTTCGCCCATGTCCGTCAGGCTACTGCGCCGGGTCGCGGCCAGCCAGAGGCGCGCGTGCGTTCACCGGCCGTCCCTGACCGTCCCCCGAGCACGTGTGCTCAGCCCAGCAGCGCGTGCGCGACGGCGAAGATGACGAGTCCGGCCAGGGCGCCCACGATCGTGCCGTTGAGGCGGATGTACTGCAGGTCGCGTCCGACCATCAGCTCGATCTTCTCGGTGGTCTCGGCGGGATCCCACTTCTCCACGGTCTCGGTGATGATCGAGGCGATGTCGTGGCGGTACCGATCCACGACGAACACCGCGGCCCCCGCGATGCGATCATCCACACGGTGCTGGAGCGCGGCATCCGTCGACAGGCGCTCGCCGATCTCGACCAGCGCCGCGCTCACGCGTCGGCGCAGCCCGCTGGCGGGATCGGCCAGTGCGGTGAGCAGGCCCGTCTTGGCCGTGTTCCACGCCTCGGCGGCCAGTTCGCGCACGCGGGGGCTGTCGAAGACGGCCGTCTTGGCCTCTTCGAGTCGCGCGATCGTCGTCGGATCGCTCTGCAGGTTCTCGGCGAGGCGCGCGAGGTATCCGTCGACGGCGCGCCGCGCGGGGTGGTCGGGGTCGTCCTGGATCGCGGCGACGAACTTCACGGCCTCGTTGTACACGGTGTCATCGACGAGGCGCATCGCGACCGACGGCACCCACGAGGGCAGTCGTCGGGAGACCAGACCGCTGAAGGCGGCGTGGTTGGCATGCAACCACGTCGCGATGCTGTCCACGCCCAGATCGACCGCGCCACGGTGCGCGTCGGCCTGCACGACCCGACCGAGCCACCCGCCGACGGTCGGTCCCCACTGCGGGCTGAGCAGGTGCTCACGCGCGAGGTCGCTGATCAGATCCTGCACCTCATCGTCGCTGAGGGCGCGCAGGATGCCGGAGGCCACCGTCGACGCCTCCGCCGCGACGGTCTCGGCGTGCGCGGGATCGCGCAGCCAGGCACCGGCCGTGCGGGCGATGGGCGTCGACTCGAGCTTCGCGCGGACGACGCCCGCCTCGAGGAAGTTCGTCTCGACGAACTCGCCCAGGGTGCGCCCGATCTCGTCCTTGCGGTGCGGGATGATCGCGGTGTGCGGGATGGGGATGCCGAGGGGGTGACGAAACAGCGCGGTCACCGCGAACCAGTCGGCCAGGGCGCCGACCATGCCGCCCTCTGCCGCGGCGCGGACGTACTGCAGCCACGGGAAGCGCTCCTGCAGGATGAACGCCACGACGAACACGACCGCCATCAGGATCAGTGCGCCGAGGGCGACGCCCTTCATCACGCGCAACGCGCGGCGACGTTCCTGGTCGGCCGGGCTGAGCAGTTCGGTGGGGGTGCGCGCCATGCCCGTAGTCTCGCATGCGGCGTATCCTGGCCGCGTGATCGAAGACATCCAGAAGCGCGCCCTGCATCGCACCCGCATCCTCGAAGGGCAGGTGCGCGGGCTCGCACGGATGATCGAGAACGAGGACTACTGCATGGACATCATCGCCCAGTCCCGAGCGATCCAGCGGGCGCTCGCGTCACTGGACAAGCTGCTGATCGAGAATCATCTGCGCACGCACGTCGCGCACATGTTCGCCGAGGGCGGCGATCAGCGCGAGCTCGCCGTCGCCGAACTCCTCAAGGCGTACGACCTCGAGACGCGCTGACCGCGGCATCCCTCCGGTCCGACCGAATCGCAAGGCCGTCGCCGCGACACGCCGGGTGCGGCGGGATCCGCGCGGCGTGCCGCGCGGCAACCCTTGCAGTTCGGTTCTGAACAGGACGGATGCCCGGGGTGGATGCCGCAGCCGGATGCCGAGGGCAGCTCAGGAGCTGACGGGGCCGAGCCAGGCGGCGGCGACGGTGGCGTGCGCCGATTCGGGGTCGGACGGGTGGAACATGCCGGCGAGCACGTCGCGGTAGAGGCGGCTGAGCTCGTTGCGCTGGAAGTACGACGAGCCTCCGGCGACGAGCATCGCCTCGTCGACGATCTGCTTGGCGGCCACGACCGCGCGGTGCTTCAGACCCGACAGTCGGGGGAACCACTGCCCGCCGTGATCGACGAGGACGTCCACGTCGTGTGCGATCGCCGCGACCTGGGGGAGCAGGCCGTCGTAGGCGAGCGCCATCTCCGCGATGCGCCAGCGGATGTCGGGATCGTCGCTGTACGGGCGCCCGGTCTTCTTCGACGTCCGCGTCTTCGCCGCCGCGACCGCCAGGTCGAGCGCGCGGCGCGCGACGCCGGTGTAGACGGATGCCAGGAGCACCTCGAACACGCTGAAGATGCCGAAGACGATCGGATCGGGGTTCGGGCCGGGCACGACGCGGCGAACGACACGGTCAGCGGGGGCCACGGCGCCGTTGAGCACCGTCGTGCGCGATTGCGTACCGCGCATGCCGACGGTGTCCCAGTCGTCACGGGTCTCGACGGCGTCGGTACGTTGCACGAACGCGTAGACCATCTTCGGATCCGCGGGGTCGGTCGTGTCGAGTCCGTGCAGACCCAGCTGCGTCCACACCGGCCCGAGCGAGGTGAAGATCTTGGTCCCCGTGAAGGAGTACGAGCCGTCGGCGGCGGGGACGGCCTGCGTGTCGCTGCCGAAGAGAACCAGATCGTTTCCTGCCTCGCTGATGCCGAACGCGAAGACCTCGCCGGCGACCGCGCCGGTCTGCACGAACCGCAGGTCATCGATGCCGCGATCGGACATCACCTTCGCGACTCCCGTCCACACGAGGTGCATGTTGATCGCCAATGCCGTCGCCGGCGCGGCGCCCGCGAGCCGCTGCTGCAGCACCGCGGCCTCCGCGAGCCCGAGACCTGCGCCGCCCAACGCGGTGGGGACGAGGATCGAGAGGTATCCGGCCGCCGTCAGTTCCGCGAGATCCTCCGTGGGGAAGCGGTTCTCGGCATCCACGGCGGCGGCACGCGAGCGGATGCGCTCGAGCAGGTCGTCCGGCAGGTATGCGGTCGCATCGAAATCGGTCACCCCTCCATCCTGCCCCTCGTCACCTGCCTCAGGGTCGCCGCCGGTCCCGTGGTGCCGCCGACGCGGCAGGATGGAAGCATGATCTCCACCGAGTTGGCCCTCGCCCTGCGCGATGCCGGTCTGCTGTGGCGCCCGGCATCCGGGGACCGATTTCAGCTCGACGAGCCGGAGTTCGAAGCGGATGTCTTCACCGTGAGCGAGATGACGATCGAGCCGCGGCAGTACGCGACCGGGGCGATCCTCGCCTTCAACGGCACGACCGAGTGGGCGCTGGACGCGGTCGCCCAGACCGATGCGCTCTGGCTGCCGCGAGAGGATCAGCTGCGGGAGCTGCTGCGCGGCGCGTTCCGCCGACTGGAACGGCTCGCCGACACCCACCGCGTCGAGATCGAGTTCGCCGGCGAAACGCACGCGTTCGAGCATCCCCAGCCCGAAGACGCGTACGCCCTCGCGGTGCTGCACGTGCTGCGCCGCATCTCCTGACGACGCCGCGATACGGATGCCGCGGCGTCAGCCGAGGGCGTCGAGGAGATGGCGCATCGTGTCCTCCGGGAGATCGCGGTGCGGGGAGTGCCCGGCCCCGGTCACCACCGACATCGTGATGAGCGGGTTGCGGAGCACCTCGGCGGCCAGCTCGCCCTGGAAGATCGAGAACACCTCCGGGTCCGCCGCGATCACGTGCGTCGGCACCGAGAGCCTCGCTGCGGCCGCACGCACGTCCCACGGCGTGTTCTGCAGGCTGGTCTGCTCGACCGCCCAGCGGCTCGCCTGCTGCGCGGCGCGGGCCTTCAGCTCGACGTCGAGCGGATGCCAGCTGGGGTGCTCCGCCCGCACCGCGTCGATCGACGGGTCGGCGAAGGACTGCTCCTGCCCGACGCGGACGTTCTCGCGATCGCGGTCCGCAAGATGGATCGCGGGGTCGATGAGCACCACTCGACGGGTCCAGTCGGGGTCGGCAGCGCTTGCGACGGTGACGGCGGCGCCGCCGAGCGAATGCCCGATGACGAGGTCCCACGGTGCGCCGTCGTCGGCGCGCGTCTGGCCCACGTCGGCCGCGTACGCGTCGATGCTGTAGTTCAGCGTGCGCGGCGCGGTGCCGTGGCCGCGCAGGTCGACGGCCGTCGCGAGCCACCCGGCATCCGCCAGGGCCACGCCGTAGCTCCACATGAGGGCACCGGTCGATCCGAGTCCGTGCACGAGCAGTGCGCGACGTCGGGCGCGTACGTCGCCCCACGAGAGCCGGGGCAGGGTCACAGCGGCAGTCATGTCGTCAGCCTACGGTCGCGTGCTGTCCGTGGGCGATGAGGATGTCACGTGATGACGGGGACGGGTTCGGTGTCGGGGATCGGGCTCGCGTCGCGTCCGCGCAGGTCGGGGAAGCCCCGCACGAAGAGCGTCGAGACCAGCGCGCCCACGATCGCGAATCCGGCCGCGGCGGCGTATGCGCCGGCGGGCCCGGTGCTGTCGATGAGGAAGCCGGCGACGGCCGAGCCGAGCGCGGCGCCGATGAGCTGTCCCGTGCCGATCCAGCCGTAGGCCTCGGCGGTCTCGCTGAACTTCACGGATGCCGAGGTCATCGCGAACATGACGGCCAGCGCCGGGGCGATGCCGACGCCCGCGACGACGAGGCAGGCGCCGACCCACCACGGGGTGGACGCTCCGATGTCGCCGACGACGAAGACGGAGGCGACGAGACCGGCGGCGACGACGCTCATGCGTCGCGCCATGGCCCACGGCCCCATGGGGATGTGTCCGAAGGCGAGGCCTCCGGCGAGACTGCCGACGGAGAAGACCGCCAGGACGAGACCGGCTTCCAGGCCGCCGTGACCGAAGGTCGCGACCACTGCGGCCTCGACGGCCGCGCACGCGCCGATGAGGAGGAAGCCGATCACCGTGGCGAGCAGGACCACGGGCTTTCCCAGCACCTTGCCGAACGCGCGGCGGCTGCGCGGGATGCGCACGCGCCCGACTTCGGGGGAGAGGATGAACCACGCCCCGCCGGCGACGAGGATCGTGACGATCAGCAGCAGCGCCGGCACCGTGCCGATCTGGGTGGCGACGAGGGTGATGACGACCGGCGCGAGGATCCAGATGATCTCCTGCAGGCTCGCGTCGAGGGAGAACAGCGCCGTCAACTGCCGTGCGTTGACGAGCTTGGGGTAGATCGTGCGCACGGCCGACTGCACGGGAGGCGTGGAGAGGCCGGCGATGAGTCCGAACACCATGTATCCGGCGACCCCGAGGGGGATCAGGGCGAGGGCGAGCAGCGCCGCCGCGCACACGGCGGTCGTCAGTGTGAGGACGCGCCGCATGCCCCAGCGGCCCATCCACCGGCTGGTGACGGGGCCGGCCGTCGCCTGACCCACGGATGCCGCGGCCAGCACAAGCCCGGCGGAGGCGTAGGAGCCCGTCATCTGCTCGACGTGGAGCAGAATCGCCAGGCTCGTCATCCCGTTCGGAAAACGCGCGGTCAGCTGTGCCGCGATGATGCGCGCCACGCCCTGCGTGCGCAACAGTTCCCGGTATCCCGCCACCCCTCCACGCTACCCGTCGGCGCCGACACCGCGACACGCCGGACGGATGCCGCGACACGCCGCAGTCGAGATTCCACAGGCTGATGGATGTCGGAAGCCCCCCGTAGCGTCCGGGCTGTGGATGGCGGTTGCGAGGGCGATCGAAATCCGCGCGATTCAGGCTTTTTCCAGGCTTCGCGATTCGCGGCATCCTGTGGATGAAACGGTGGAAAAGCTGTGTTGTACATGGGGAGAGCGGTGCAAAACTACACGGATGTAACTACTAGCCCTTGTGGTGCTATCCAACGTCCGTACCCATATGTAGTATTGGACTCCCGGCGGGGGCACGGCCGGGATCACAGGCGAGAAGAGGGCGGAATCCCAACGGGATCGATCCGCGCAGACCAAGGGGAGAGAAGGAACGACATGGCAATCACCGTCTACACCAAGCCCTCGTGCGTGCAGTGCAATGCGACCTACCGCGCACTGGACTCGAAGGGTATCGACTACGAAGTGCTCGACCTCTCGGAGGACCCGGCGGCGCTCGAGCACGTGAAGTCGCTCGGGTACCTGCAGGCTCCGGTCGTCGTCACCGACGAAGACCACTGGTCGGGCTTCCGTCCCGACAAGATCGACGAGCTCGCGAGCCGTCTGGCCTGACATGCCGACACTGACGAGCGCCCCGCTGCTCGTCTACTTCTCGAGCGTGTCGGGAAACACGGCGCGATTCATCGAGAAGCTCGGTCTGCCGGCCGTCCGCATCCCGCTCGCCCCTGGCGACGCACCTCTCGAGGTCGACGAGCCCTTCGTGCTCGTGACACCGACCTACGGAGGCGGCCAGGGGCGCGGCGAGGAGAAGGGCGCCGTTCCCAAACAGGTGATCCGGTTCCTCAACGACGAGCGCCATCGTCACCTCATCCGTGGAGTGATCTCCGCGGGAAACACCAATTTCGGCGAGTCGTTCTGTCGCGCCGGTGACATCATCAGCCGCAAGTGCACCGTGCCGCACTTGTACCGGCTCGAACTTTTCGGCACGCCCGACGACGTCGCCCGTGTGAGCGACGGATTGGAACGATGGTGGAAGCTGCAGTGAGCCCGGCGACCTTCAAGACCGACGCACGCTTCGAGGGAATGGACTACCACGCCCTCAACGCGATGCTCAACCTGTACGGCGAGGACGGCAAGATCCAGTTCGACGCCGACAAGCGTGCCGCACGGGAGTACTTCCTCCAGCACGTCAACCAGAACACGGTGTTCTTCCACTCCCTCAAGGAGCGCCTCGACTACCTGGTCGAGAAGGAGTACTACGAGGGCGCGGTGCTGGAGAAGTACCCGTTCGAGTTCATCCAGCGCCTTAACGACCGCGCCTACGGGGCGAAGTTCCGCTTCGAGACCTTCCTCGGCGCGTTCAAGTACTACACCAGCTACACGCTGAAGACCTTCGACGGCAAGCGCTACCTCGAGCGCTTCGAGGACCGCGTCGTCATGACGGCCCTGGGCCTCGCCGACGGCGATCAGCAGCTCGCCGAGAAGCTCGTGGACGAGATCATCTCGGGACGCTTCCAGCCGGCCACCCCCACCTTCCTCAACACCGGCAAGGCGCAGCGCGGCGAGCTCGTCAGCTGCTTCCTGCTGCGCATCGAAGACAACATGGAGTCGATCGCCCGCGGCATCAACTCCGCCCTGCAGCTGTCCAAGCGCGGTGGCGGCGTCGCGCTCCTGCTCAGCAACATCCGTGAGGCCGGCGCTCCGATCAAGCAGATCGAGAACCAGTCCAGCGGCATCATCCCCGTCATGAAGCTGCTCGAAGACAGCTTCAGCTACGCCAACCAGCTCGGCGCGCGCCAGGGCGCGGGCGCCGTCTACCTGTCGGCGCACCACCCCGACATCCTCCGCTTCCTCGACACGAAGCGCGAGAACGCCGACGAGAAGATCCGCATCAAGACGCTCTCGCTCGGCGTCGTGATCCCCGACATCACGTTCGAGCTCGCCCGCAACGGCGAGGACATGTACCTCTTCTCGCCGTACGACGTCGAGAAGGTCTACGGTGTGCCTTTCGGTGACATCTCCGTCACCGAGAAGTACCGCGAGATGGTCGACGACGCCCGCATCAAGAAGACCAAGATCAACGCGCGCGAGTTCTTCCAGACGCTCGCGGAGATCCAGTTCGAGTCGGGCTACCCGTACATCATGTTCGAGGACACGGTGAACAAGGCCAACCCGATCAAGGGCCGGATCAACATGTCCAACCTCTGCAGCGAGATCCTGCAGGTGAACACCCCGACGACGTACAACGAGGACCTCTCGTACGCCGAGATCGGCAAGGACATCTCCTGCAACCTGGGCTCGATGAACATCGCGCTCGCGATGGACGGCAAGGACATCGCCGGCACCGTCGAGACCTCGATCCGCGCTCTCACTGCGGTCAGTGACCAGAGCCACATCGCCTCGGTGCGCTCGATCGAAGACGGCAACGACCGCTCGCACGCCATCGGCCTCGGCCAGATGAACCTGCACGGCTACCTGGCGCGCGAGCACGTGCACTACGGCTCCGAAGAGGGCATCGACTTCACGAACATCTACTTCTACACGGTGCTGTTCCACGCGCTGCGCGCCTCCAACCGCATCGCGATCGAGCGCGGCACGGCCTTCGACGGCTTCGCCGACTCGACCTATGCGTCGGGGGAGTTCTTCGACAAGTACCTCGAGCAGGAATGGGTGCCGCAGACCGACCGGGTGGCGGAGCTGTTCGCCGGCATCCACATCCCCACGCAGGAGGACTGGCGCGAGCTGAAGGCGTCGATCCAGGCGCACGGCATCTACAACCAGAACCTGCAGGCGGTGCCGCCGACCGGCTCGATCTCGTACATCAACAACTCGACGAGCTCGATCCACCCGATCGCGTCGAAGATCGAGATCCGCAAGGAAGGCAAGATCGGCCGCGTCTACTACCCGGCGCCGTTCATGACGAACGAGAACCTGGAGTACTACCAGGACGCGTACGAGATCGGCTACGAGAAGGTCATCGACACCTACGCGGCCGCCACGCAGCATGTCGACCAGGGGCTGTCGCTGACGCTGTTCTTCAAGGACACCGCCACCACGCGCGACATCAACAAGGCGCAGATCTACGCATGGCGCAAGGGCATCAAGACGATCTACTACATCCGTCTTCGTCAGATGGCGCTCGAGGGCACGAACCTGTCCGAGTGCGTCTCCTGCATGCTGTGACGCTCGCTCCACGACCGTTCGAAGGAATGACGACATGACCCCGTCCGAGCCGCTCAAGCTCATCGACCACGTCCAGGCGATCAACTGGAACCGCATCCAGGACGACAAGGACCTCGAGGTGTGGAACCGCCTCGTGAACAACTTCTGGCTGCCCGAGAAGGTGCCGCTGTCCAACGACATCCAGTCGTGGGCGACGCTCACCCCCGACGAGCAGACCACCACGATGCGTGTGTTCACCGGACTCACGCTCCTGGACACCATCCAGGGCACCGTGGGGGCGGTATCGCTCATCCCCGACGCGATCACGCCGCACGAAGAAGCCGTGTACACGAACATCGCGTTCATGGAGTCGGTTCACGCGAAGAGCTACTCGTCGATCTTCTCGACGCTGTGCTCCACGCCTGAGATCGACGACGCGTTCCGGTGGTCGGTGGAGAACCCGAACCTTCAGAAGAAGGCCCACATCGTCATGGACTATTACCGTGGCGACGAGCCCCTCAAGCGCAAGGTCGCCTCGACCCTGCTGGAGTCGTTCCTGTTCTATTCGGGCTTCTACCTGCCGCTGTACTGGTCGAGCAAGGCCAAGTTGACGAACACGGCCGACATCATCCGCCTCATCATCCGCGACGAGGCCGTGCACGGCTACTACATCGGCTACAAGTTCCAGAAGGGTCTCGAGAAGCTGACGCAGCCCGAGCGTGACGAGATCAAGGACTACACGTTCTCGCTTCTCTACGAGCTCTACGACAACGAGGTGCAGTACACGCAGGACCTCTACGACGGCATCGGGCTGACCGAGGACGTCAAGAAGTTCCTGCACTACAACGCCAACAAGGCGCTGATGAACCTCGGCTACGAGGCGATGTTCCCGTCGCAGCTGACGAATGTGAACCCGGCGATCCTGTCGGCCCTGTCGCCGAACGCCGACGAGAACCACGACTTCTTCAGCGGGTCGGGTTCGTCGTACGTCATCGGCAAGGCCGTCGCGACCGAGGACGACGACTGGGACTTCTGATCTGACCGACGTCGTCAGACGGATGCCGCGACGCCCCCGGACTGTGCTCGATGAGCCGGTCCGGGGGCGTCGTCGTCTCCGCACCCCTCTGAGCATCATGCTCGCGCGAGCCGGTCAGGAGATCACGACGGGCCCGAAGGTCACCGGTCCCGGGCAGGAGCCGCCCTCGGATGTGTAGGGGATCTCGACCTGCAGATCCCGTGTGACGATGCCGTCGCGATCGGTGATCACCACGCGCATCGTCGTGCCGGGCTCGATGCTGACGATGCTCGTGTCGCCGACGTACGGCGGGTCCAGCGGCAGCTCTCCGCGGCCGTCGCCGTCGAGGGGGAGGGCCGCCGG
>NZ_MKRU01000005.1:39959-47532 GCF_001897985.1 Microbacterium sp. 69-7
TCGTGACGGGGCCGGGGTTGACGAAGCCGATGGCGGGACACACCGGTACCAGCGGCGCGCACGCCCCCAGTATCGCCGTCGTCGTGAGAGCGGCGAGCGCCACCGGAAGTGCACGGGTCATGGCCCTCACCCTACGGAATCGGTCGTCCGGGGATGGTCCTCTCACAGGACGCGCCCAGGCCGAGGGATTTCCTTCAGTTATGTTGAAGGAATGCTCCGCACTCCACTGTCACTGTTTCGCACCCTCGCGTTCGCCGAGGCGGTGTCGTGGACGCTGCTCATCGCGGGGCTCATCGTCCGGGCGACGACCGGGTGGGCGCCCGCGGTCACGATCGGCGGCGGCATCCACGGCTTCGTGTTCCTCTCCTATGGCGCCGCGGTCGTGCTGGTGGCCCTCAACAATCGGTGGCCGGCGGGGCCGACGGTCGTCGCCCTGATCTCGGCGATCGTGCCCTACGCCACCATTCCGGTCGAGCTCTGGGTGCACCGCCGCGGGTTGCTCGCGGGCGCGTGGCGCGTGGAGGCCGACGCCGATGCAGCGGATGCGCGCTGGTACGACGGGCCGCTTGCCTGGTTCCTGCGCCGCCCGTGGCTGCTGTTCGTCGGCATCCTCGTCGCCGTCGTCGGTGTCTTCGCCGTGCTGCTGATCCTCGGCCCTCCGGGCGGCGCCAAGGGCTGAGTGCGCGGGGCAAGACGGCTCCCGCGGCGACCGACCGGGAAAAGTCACGGGACGGCGACCCGCTGTGCGCACAGCGCATGGATAGCATGGACCGCATGACTCAGGACGGTCCCCGCTTCAGCCCGGTCATCGCGCTGCTCGCCGTCTCGGCGATGTGGGAGGAGCAGCTGGCGACGATCCTCAAAGACCTCGGCATCAGCACCCGCAAGTTCGGTCTCCTCGGTCACATCTACGCCGAGCCCGGCATCTCGTTCTCCGAGCTGGCCCGCCGCTCCCACATCACCGTGCAGTCCGCCCACACCGCCGTGCGCACGCTCGTCGACGACGGCCTCGTGCAGGACGCCACCGCCCATGCCGGCGCCGCCAGCGATCTCCACGTCACCGCGAAGGGAGCGCGGGTTCTGCAGGACGCTCGAGAGCGCCTCTTCGAGCTCGACGACGTCCTCGCTCAGCGCCTTCCCAAGGTCGCCGATTCGCTTGACGGCATCCGCGCCGGCATCGTCTGAGCGCACGGCGCGAGGTGCGGCGGCGCCGGCTCACCGCGTCGTCGACACGGTCACCGTGAACTTCGGATCGCGGGAGACCTGACGCGTCGGCCCCACGACGCGCTCGAGCGTGCCGCGGTACCGCAGCGGTGAGTTCCACACGCACCACAGCTCGCCGCCGGGCGCGAGCACCCGTGCGGCGTCGGCGAACAGACGCTCCGCGATCGTCGTGGTCAGCGCGGCACCGGAATGGAACGGGGGATTCAGGGCGATGAACGACGCGCTCGCATCTGGGCGCTCCTCCAGCCCATCGGCGCGCGCGACGTGCACGCGATCGCCCAGTGCGTTCGCGGCCACGGTCGCCTTCGCCGACGCGACCGCCGCGGCCGACTGATCGCTCGCGTACACATACGCGAACGGATGCCGTCGCGCGAGCCAGGCGCCCACGATGCCGGTGCCGCAGGCGAGATCGATCCAGGGATCCTCGCTGCTGCCGCCGCCGGGAGCGTGCGGCGCGGCGGCGAGCGCCGCCAGCAGTGCCCGGGTGCCGATGTCCAGGCGTGCGCCCGCGAAGGCCCCGCCGAAGGCGCGCACCTCCAGCTCGTCGATGCGCGACGCCGCGGGCATCGGGTCGCGGCCGTCGCGCGGGCCCCGGGCGATCAGCACCCGCGACTTCTGGCGGGCGTGAGTCACATCGACCGTGGTGAAGAACGCGCGCAGCACCTCGTTCATCGCGACGCTCATGTGCTTGATGCGACCCCCGGCCACCACGACGACGTCGGATGCCGCATGCGCCGCGATCAGTCCGGCGATATCGCGCAGGGCGTCCAACGAGCGCGGCAGGCGCATCAGCACGACGCGCGCGCCGGTGACGAGAGCCGCGTTCAGCGGGCCGGAGGAGACCTGCTCGGCCAGCCCCAGCGCGGCGGCGTTGGCGTGCAGTGCCCGTTCGCCCAGGAGGGCGTCCTGGTGCGCGCGCACCCCGGCGGCGCCGTCGTGAGCCGCACCGAGGGCGAGGGCTCCGTACGCGTCACCGATGACGGCGATCTGACCGGCCCCGGCTCCGGCGCGCAGAGCGGCCGACTCGTCGAGGATCAGGCGGTCGGCGGCATCCACCGCACCGAGTCCCTCGCCCTCGACGTCGGGCGCGCGTCGAAGCAGCTCGAACGGCATGCTCACGAACCCTCCGCGTAACGCAGGACGGCATCTGCCGGTGTGCACTCATCGCCGATGCGGATGCCGTCGGCGAGCCGTCCCGCCTCGCGCAGCTCCTGCAGCCCGTCCACGGTGCGCCGGCGCAGCTCCCACGGATCGATCGTGTTGACGTAGATCTTCGTGCCGCCCTCGAAGCCGGCGGGAGTGGAGATGCGCCACTTGAGCACCACCCGCCAGGGCATGGGCCACGGCGCGCCGGGCGGCCGGTAGTGCCACTCCTCGTTGGTCGGCACGTGCACGCCCGTCGCGGCGTGCAGCGCGTGCAGCAGGTCGGAGACGGCGCGCCGCTCGGCATCCGTGTGCTCCTGGGGCAGGTTCGCGGCCGACGTCGAGAAGATCTCGAACGCCGGGTAACGGTGACCGACGCCGGCGAAAGCGACGGCGCCGTCCGTCGCTGCGACGACGAGTCCTTCGGACACGGCCAGATCGGCGATCTCGTGCTGATACAGGCCGCGGTCGTGCGAGAGCAGGCGCAGCTCGTGATCGACCTGCGGGCCGTGGTCGTCGATCGCGACGAGCTGCTTGTGGAGGTGCTCGAAGGAGGCGCCCGCCGGCCGCAGCCAGTTCTGGAAGACGCTGACGTACGCGGCGTGCGGCTGCGCCGCCTGGATCTCCGCCAGCGCCTGCACGGTGAAGGCGACGTAGGCTGCATGCTCGTCGGGGCTCAGCGTTCCCGACGATGCCAGCTCGGCATCCGTCGTCGCGCCCTCGACGACGTGACGCCGGGCGACGACGACGTCGTGGGATCCGCCGAGCAGGTCCAGTGCCGCTTCCTCGAGGCTGGTTTCGGTACCGGCTGCGCGTGCGCGAATCTCGGCGAGCTTTTCCATGTGCACGCGTCCGACGGGATCGGACAGGTACTCCTCGGCCCACTGCACGATCTGCGCCGGCTGGCGGTAGCCGTGGTTCTCGCGCCAGTACTCGGCCGACACGATCTCGAACAGGTTGCCGAAGCGGCGGAACTCGGCGACGGAGTCGTTCAGCGCGTGCGCGGGTACCCGGCGCTCCTCCTCGAAACGCGGGCCCACCAGTCGCGCCTTCTCGGGCGTGGTCTCGAGGTAGCGATCGACGCAGAACGCGCAGAGTCGTCGATCCTCACCGGGCCCGAGGCGGTGCGCATCCTCGCGGGGTTCCGTGAGGGGACGGTTCGCGCGGCCCGGAACCGTCCAGACCCGCGTGCCGGTGAGAGGGCCGATCTGCTTGACGGTGCCGTCGGGCAGGCGCCGGATCGCTCGTGGTGCTCCGTCGCTCATGCCTCCAGCCTATCGAGGCGGAGGATACTGGCCTGATGAAGACGTTCGCGCGATGGCTGCTGGCCGCCGGCATGATGTTCGCCGGTCTGTCCCACCTGTTCTGGGCCCGTAAGGAGTTCCAGGCGCAGGTCCCCGACGTCGTCACCGATGTCCTGCCGATCGACAAGGACGGCGTCGTGGTCGCCTCCGGCGCGGTGGAGATCATGCTCGGGGCCGCTCTGGTCGTGCTGCCGAAGGAGCGCAGGCGTGTCGGCGCCCTTCTCGCCGCGTTCTTCATCGCGATCTTCCCCGGCAACATCGCGCAGGCCCGTGGATCGGCGTCCGGCCTTCGGTCTGGACAGCGATGCCGCTCGTCGGATGCGCCTGCTCTTCCAGCCGCTGCTGGTCGCCTGGGCGCTGCTCGCGACCCGCGACTGAGGCGAGCGGGGGTGGATGCCGCGGCATCCACCCCCGCATCTGCGCACCAAGCGCTCAGCGCGGGGCCTGCACCCGCACGGTTCCCGTCTCGGTGACCAGGCGCTCGCGATCCACGCGGTCGAGCTCGTGCAGGGAGCTGCCCTTGGTCTCGCGCATCGAGACCACCGCGATGAGCGTGATCGCGGCGGCGAGCGCCAGATACAGTGCGACGGGGATGTAGCTGCCCGAGGCCGACAGCAGGGCCGTCGCGATGATCGGCGCGAGCGAGCCGGCGACGATGGACGTCACCTGGTAGCCGAGCGAGACGCCGGAATACCGCATGCGGGTCGGGAACATCTCCGACATGATCGCCGGCTGAGGGGCGTACATGAAGGAGTGGATCACCAGGCCCAGGCAGATCGCCAGGATGATGATCGCCGGCTCCTTCGTGTTGAACATCGGGAAGGCGATGAAGCCCCACGCTGCCGCGCCGACCGTGCCGATCGCGTAGACGGGCTTGCGCCCGATGCGGTCGGCGAGGGCACCGACCAGCGGGATGACGATCATGTGGACGATGTGGGCGATCACCAGCATGCCGAGGATCTCGGCCGTGTTCACATCGAGGGCGATCTTCAGGTACGTGATCGAGAAGGTGACCACGAGGTAGTACATGATGTTCTCCGCGAAGCGCAGACCCATCGCGGTGAGCACGCCGCGCGGATAGCGGCGGACGACCTCAAAAACGCCGTAACGGTCGTGCTTCTGCTCCTCCGCCTCTTTCTGCGCTTCGAGGAAGATCGGCGCATCGCTGATCTTGGTGCGGATGTAGTAGCCGATCGCCACGATCACCACCGACAGCCAGAACCCGACCCGCCAGCCCCAGGCGAGGAACGCCTCCGCGGACAGGGTGCGGCTGAGCACGAGCAGCACGACGGTCGCGACGAGGTTGCCGATCGGCACGGCCGCCTGGGGGAATGACGCCCAGAATCCGCGTGTCTTGTCGGGGGAGTGCTCGGCGACCAGCAGGACGCCGCCGCCCCATTCACCGCCGACAGCGAAGCCCTGGGCGAAGCGCAGCAGCACCAGCAGTGCCGGCGCCCAGTAGCCGACCTGCTGGAAGGTCGGCAGGCAGCCCATGAGGAACGTCGCCACACCGACGAGGATGATGGCCAGCTGCAGGAGCTTCTTGCGTCCGTACTTGTCACCGAAGTGGCCGAACACGATGCCGCCCAGCGGGCGGGCGATGAAGCCGACCGCATAGGTGACGAACGCCGCGATGATGCCGGCGTAGGGGTCGTCGGACGGCGGGAACATGATCAGGTTGAACACGAGCGTGGCCGCCGTGGCATAGAGGAAGAACTCGTACCACTCGACGATCGTGCCGGCCATCGAGGCGCTGACGACGCGGCGGAGACCGGACTGCGGGGGCGTGCGGTGCGAAGCGGTCGCTGAAACCATGCGCTGATACCTCCTTGTAGAGCGCGATGCGACGAGGGATGCCGCGCCGTGGACGCTACCTGAAAAGTGATTCAGGTACAAGGTTCAGCGCTGCACAGTGCCTGTGCACGCGTGCACCGACGGGCGCACGCAGGCTCCGCTATGCGCGTCGACGCACGTACCGGTGCTCGGGGCGCCCCGTGGTGCCGTAGCGCAAACGCACGTCCACGATCCCGCGGGTCGCCCACGTCGCGAGGTGGCGCTGCGCAGTGGCGCGCGAGACACCCGCCCGGTCGGCGATCTCCGCCGCCGAGCGCGCCCAGGATCACCCGCTCGGTCGCCGATCGTGACACTGACGACGTGTCGCCGCCCGCGTGCAGGATGCCGAGCGCTCGATCGATCTCGTCCTGCGACACGCTGCGCTCCTCGTCGAGCACGTTGCGAAAGCGCGCGTAGCGATCGAGGACCTCCACGAGGGCGCGCCGCTCGAACGGCTTCACGAGGTAGCCGAGCGCTCCGGCGCGCAGGGCGCGGAGCACCGTCACCGCGTCGGTCGCGGCCGAGAGCACGAAGGCGTCGATCGGGTTCTCGCGGACGAATGCGATCCCGTCGCCGTCGGGCAGGTACGCGTCGACGAGCAGAAGATCGGGCTGTTCTGTGCGGACGGCGGCGGTCGCGTCGGCGAGCGTGCGCACCGGTGCGAGGGCGTGGTAGCCGGGGCGCTCGGCCAGAACGCCGCACAACCGGGCACCGAACAGCGCCCCCGTGAGCGCGGACGTTCCCGCGGCCTCGATGAGCCAGACATCGCCCCCACGGCGGCGCGCCAGCTCGCGTGACAAGGGAAGGCCGACGCCGAGTCCGTGCACCCGGTCGGCATCGGGAGCGGGTCGACGCCCGCGCGAGAAGAGATCCGCTTCGGCGTCCACACCGGCGCAGGAGTCGGCGACGGTGAGGAAAGCGCCTCGCACTGCGGCATCGCGCCCGTCGAGATGGCACGCGCCTCTCATTGGCGATGCTCGCCGTCGGCGTGCTCGTCGGGGTGATCCCGCTCGCCGCCTGAGAGAGGTCACGGCACGACCGACGGCATCAGCTCCCGTCGGCCGTGCCGTCGTCGCCGGAGTGGGGACGCACGCGCACGATGTTCGTCGTCTCGTCGATGTCGGCGACGCCGGGGTAGGCCTTCACGAAGTCGGAGAAGGACCGGTGCCCCAGCGCCTTCTCGCTGAAGGACGGATCCATCCGCTTGAGCAGGTTCTTCACCGCCGACAGGTGCACCCACTCGTCGTCGGTGCGCTCCTGCTCCAGACGCAGCGCACGCCCGAGAAGCTCAGCCGTCGGGTCTTCGGTCTTCTTGCGTCGGCGCGACGAAGAGGGGGCCGAGGTGGCGGCGGCATCCGCCTTCTTCTGGGTCGCAGCCGACGCGGGCAGCACCACTCCGGGCAGCGAGTCGTAGGAGTCGAACTGGTCGCACGCCGCCGCGAGGGACTTGGCCGTCGAACCGGCCACGCCGACACCCACCACGACGCGTCCGAGACGCTTGCAGCGCTGCGCGAGCGGGACGTAGTCGCTGTCTCCGGCGACGATGACGACGTGGGTGAGGTCGGGCAGGCGGAACATGTCCTCGACGGTGTCGACCGCCAGGCGGATGTCGGCGCCGTTCTTCGCGTACGCCGCCGCGGGGAACAGCTGCACGAGGTCGACGGCGCGGGCCACCAGCTGCGAACGGTAGAGCGCGTTGACCGGCGACGACCAGTCGGCATAGGCGCGCGTGAGCACGAGGGTTCCGAAGGAGGCCGCGTAGTCGATGATCGCCCCGACATCGATCGTGGCATCCTTCAGACGCTGTGCGATCTCGGGGGCATCGGGGTCGGCGATGATCTTCTGGCGGTCGGCGGCGTAGGAGTTGCGCCCGTGCACGCGGTCGTACCAACTCATGACGATGTTGTCGAAGTC
Source organism: Microbacterium sp. 69-7 (assembly GCF_001897985.1). Taxonomy (NCBI): domain Bacteria; kingdom Bacillati; phylum Actinomycetota; class Actinomycetes; order Micrococcales; family Microbacteriaceae; genus Microbacterium; species Microbacterium sp. 69-7. Next base: position 47,378 of record NZ_MKRU01000005.1, read on the forward strand.
GAGGTAGACGGCGACGCGGTTACCCTGCAGTTCGATCATGTCAGCGCACCTTCGGGTAGGTCACGCCGAGCTGGCCTCGCACGTCGTCGAGCGCGTGCATGATCGCGATCGACTCCGCGAACGGCAGCAGGTCGCTGTCGGTGCGCCCCTCCCGC